>CAZCVY010000005.1:0-70037 GCA_964501985.1 uncultured Acidobacteriota bacterium
CCACGGTCTACTACACAATTCGTTTCGCGAAGGCGAATGGCATCCGCTGCATCGTGAATCCTGCCCCCACCCGGCCTCCGGATTTCAAGGAGGTCGCCGCGGCGGACTACTTCGTGCCCAATGAAAGCGAGGCGGAGGCGATGGCGGGGATCCCCGTTCACTCGATCGAGGACGCGAAGAGATGCGCAGAAAATTTGCTTGCGCAGGGCATATCCCGTGCCGTCATCACCCTGGGCGAGCGCGGCTCATTGCTGGCGACATCGGACGGATTGGAGTTAATCGCTGCCTTTAAGATCGATCCCGTCGACACCACCGGCGCCGGCGATGCTTTCATTGGCAGTTTTGCCGTATTCCTTGCAGAGGGCCTGACCGACAAGGAAGCCCTTACAAGGGCAAGTCTTTACGCGGCGCTCTCGACGACGCAGGTGGGAACGCAGAAATCGTTTCCGACTCGAGAAGAGTTCGACAAGGTGTGGAACAACAGGAAATTATGAATTCTGAATTATAAATTCTGAATTGTCCAAAAACCATCGCGACTGCTGCGGCATGGGGGCACACGGGAAGTTCTCATAATTCAGAATTCAGAATTCTCACCACTTGCCCAGCAGCCGGCGGCAATCCTCCAAAATATCCTTGGTCCGCGAGGCGCCGACGCGCGAGACGCCCAAGTCCCGGAAAGTCAGAAGCTGCTCGAGATTACGAATGCCTCCTGCCGCCTTCACCTGAACGTGAGCGGGAGAGTGGGCGCGCATCAATTTCACGTCCTCGATTGTGGCTCCGGAAGTACCGAAGCCGGTCGAGGTTTTTACCCAATCGGCGCCGACGTCGGAGCAAATCTCGCATAAGCGAATCTTGTGTACGTCCTTTAAGTAGCAGTTTTCAAAAATCACTTTCACCTTTTGATTGCGAGCATGGGCAATATCGATAACAGCCTTGAGATCCTGGCGCACGTAATCCCAATCCTCACTTAGCACCTTGCTGATGTTCGTGACCATGTCCAGCTCCTGGCAGCCGTCGTCCAGGGCCCGCTCCGCTTCCGCAACCTTGATGGCCGTAGTGTGGCCTCCATGCGGAAACCCGATGGTGGTGCTCGCCTTTACCGTACTGCCCTGCAAAATCTCTGAGCACCTTGCGAGATAATAAGGCATGATGCAGACGCTCGCGCAGTTGTATTCCAGAGCCATGCGGCAACCATGCTCCAAGTCTTCGTCCGTCAGCGAGGGGGGCAGCAAAGAGTGGTCAACCATTTTGGCGATATCCTGGTAGGAAAAATCCATTTTGTGCTCCTTGATGCGGCGGCGCTTCTTCTCGTGCAGACATCGGTAGTGCTCGCTTTCAGCTTTGGCTCGATTTAAGATTGTATGCCGAGCGGCCCAGTGCGCTCAAGGTCGATCCGCCTGACTACCCACGCCCAATGAAACAAGAAAACTCAGACTCGGCCCACGGCGGCGTGTTCTTGGCGAAATGTGGGGAATGGCGTTGGGGAATCCCGCAGCGGGTTTTGCAAAGCGTGTATACTCCTAATTCCCGTCAAGCTAAGAGGGAAGTTGCGGGTTATGCCCCGGGTCGCGGACTAGAATCCGAGCATGGACACGCCTGAATTAATCCGGAAAAAGCGCAACGGCTTGGTCTTAACCAAGGCTGAGGTGTTTGACTTCGTCGAGCGCTACACCCGTGGGGAGATTCCCGACTATCAAGCCGCGGCGCTGCTGATGGCCATTTATTTTCGCGGGATGGACCGCCGTGAAACTGCCGACCTGACGGAGGCCATGCTGAGGTCGGGCCGCGAACTCGACTTTTCCGCCATGCCCCGCGCCAAGGTCGACAAACATTCCACGGGCGGCGTCGGTGACAAGACCTCTCTGATCGTCGCTCCAGCGGCAGCGGCGGCCGGCGTGCTGGTTCCGATGATTTCCGGTCGCGGCCTCGGACACACAGGCGGTACGCTCGACAAGCTTGAGGCCATTCCCGGCTTCAATCCTCGCCTATCGTTTCCGGACTTCCACCGGGTGTTGGAAGCCCGCGGCCTTGCCTTTGGCGCAGCGACGGCGGAATTCGCTCCCGCGGACAAGAAGCTCTACGCCCTTCGCGATGTCACTGCCACGGTGGAATCGATCCCCCTCATTACGGCTTCCATCATGAGCAAGAAACTGGCGGAGGGCATCGACGGCCTGGTTCTGGACGTTAAAACCGGCTCCGGGGCATTCATGCAAGAGTTGGAGAATGCCCGCGCGCTGGCAAAGAGCTTGGTCAATACGGGCGTGGCGCATGGCAAGCGCGTTCATGCTTTAATCACTGATATGAGCCAGCCACTGGGAAGTGCGGTCGGGAATGCGCTGGAAGTTATCGAGTCGGTGGAAACCTTGAAAGGCCGCGGGCCACGAGATCTGGTGGAACTTTGCCGCGAGCTCACCGCCCACATGTTGGTGTTGGGGAACATCACGGATTCTCTGGATGAGGCGCGCTTGCGGTATGATTCCGCAATATCGAGCGGCGAAGCGCTGGACCGTTTTGCGCGCGTCGTCGCGGAACAGGGAGGCGATCCGAGCGCGCTGGAGGACTACTCGCGTTTGCCCCAAGCCCAGCATGAGGATTCTGTCGTGGCGTCCGAGGACGGATACATCGCCGGATTGGAAGCAAGGGTTATCGGCGTCGCGTCGATGATTCTTGGCGCTGGGCGAGATCGTTCCGACGCAGACATCGACCCCGCCGTGGGCTTGGTGTTCGAGAAAAAGGTCGGTGACCCGGTACGCGCTGGCGAACGGGTTTGCATTCTGTACTCCAATGACCGCTCGCGGGTGCCCAGGGCTCTCGATATGATCCACAAGTCAATCGCGATATCCGCGGAACCAGTTTCTCCTCCGCCATTGATTTTGGAGCGCGTGCTGCGTTCGGAAGGCGACGTGACTTTGGCGGAGAGGATTGTGGAGCTTTAGCAATTTGGCGATTCAGCGATTCTTGAAATCACTAAATGGCAGGCAGTGGGCGAATCGATGGATTATTAAGTGATGGCGTGACCCGGCGATTCTCAAGATGATCCGATCGCCAAATCACTAAATCACCAGATCACAAATGTCTATCACACGGATGATTCCGATCCTCGGCATGCTGGTGATACTGGCGGCCGCCGTCTTGCTTTCCAAGAACCGGAGAGCTATTCCGTGGCGCACCGTGGGCTGGGGATTGGCATTGCAGATCCTCGTCGCATTATTCGTGCTGCGCACAAGTATGGGCTATTGGCTCATGTCGAAGGTCTCGGGCGCGTTCGTGAGCGTCCTGAATTGTTCCTTCGCCGGCTCGTCCTTCGTGTTCGGCGCGCTCGGGGAAAAACAGGGAAGCTTCGGGATGATCTTTGCCTTTCAAGCCCTCCCCATGATCATCTTCGTTGCGGCGCTGATGTCCATTCTTTATTACCTTCGCATCATCCCGATATTGGTCGTACTGACAGGCAGGGCCATGGCCAAGCTGCTGGGGACGAGCGGCGCCGAATCCCTCGAAGTCGCCGCCAGCATTCTGATGGGGCAGACGGAAGCGCCTTTGGTGATCCGCCCTTATCTGGCCGACCTGACGGAATCCGAATTGATGACGATCATGACGGCAGGAATGGCCCATATCGCCGGTTCCGTCTTCGGCGCGTACGTTTTGTTCGGAGCGGAGGCGCGCCACTTGTTGACCGCGGTGGTGATGACGGCGCCCGGAACCATCGTGCTCTCCAAAATGCTGGTTCCGGAAACCGGGCATCCCAAGACCTCCGGCGACGTCAAACTCACCGAGGAAGGCAAACCGATTAACCTACTGGATGCCGCGTCCCGCGGGGTTTCCGACGGCCTTCACTTGGCTCTGAATGTCGCTGCAATGTTAGTGGCGTTTGTGGCGCTGATTTACCTGGTTAACTTGGGTTTGAGCGGGATGCACACGACCCTTCAGAGCTTGCTTGGTTATCCCTTGGCGCCTGTGGCGTGGTTGCTGGGTGTTCCGTGGAAGGACGCCGCGACGGTTGGGAATCTGATGGGAACCAAAGTGGTAGTGAACGAATTCGTGGCCTTCTCCATGCTGGGCCCGCTCAAGGGGCACATCGCGGAGCGCTCATTTACGATTGCCACTTTTGCTCTTTGCGGTTTTGCCAATTTCTCCTCGATTGGGATTCAAATCGGCGGCATCGGCGCCCTGGCCCCAGCGCGAAAACAAGACTTGGCCAGGCTGGGGTTCAGAGCACTCATCGCCGGCACCTTAGCGAATTACCTCGCGGCGGCGATTGCCGGGCTGCTGTTGGTATGAACCGTAATCGAAAATAGAAACTGGAAACTCGAAACTGGTCCAATCATCAGACCTCGAGTCCTTGAATTTTGCCTCAATTTGCGCTCAAACCACGGAAGTCGTAAACCTTATGGCCCATCGAACGCCACATGAAACTCGCTACTCTCAGCATAGTTTCGAGGAAGCGGAACAGGCTGCACAGTACATTCGCTCTCGAGGGATTGCGCCACGTGTTGCCATCACGCTCGGTTCCGGTTTGGACGAGGTCGTCGGCCGGCTGCATGCGCAAGTGAAAATTCCATACGATCGCATCCCCCATTTCCCTGGAACGACGGTGCAGGGACACGGAGGCACGCTGCATCTGGGCGACTGGGAATGTGTTCCCGTGGCCATTCTTGAAGGCCGTGTGCATTGTTATGAAGGTCATTCTCCCGCAACTGTAGTGTTCCCCGTACGCTCGCTGGCGCTCGCAGGGGTCAAGACCTTCATTTTGACCTGCGCCGCGGGAGGGGTTGCCGCGAAGTCGAAGCCCGGTGGTTTCATGATTTTTTCAGACCACCTGCACCTGCAAGGGGTGAATCCTCTCGTGGGGATTCACGACCCACGCTGGGGAGCGCAATTCGTGGATTTGACTGAGGCCTATGATCCCCGGCTTCGCGCCATCACTCGGAAAGCTGCCAGCAAGCTGCGTGTGCCGTGCTTCGAAGGCGTCTACGCTTCATTGCTCGGACCTACGTATGAGACGCCTGCGGAAATCCGCGCCTTAAAGAGTATGGGCGCAGACGCGGTGGGAATGTCCACCGTCCCGGAAGTGATGGCGGCGCGACAGTTGAAGTGCCGCGTGCTGGCGATCGCCACCATTTCCAACCGCGCTGCGGGACTGGCAGGAAAGCCTTTGTCACACGAGGACGTGCTTGCCGCTGGGCGCGTTGCTTCGCGCCACCTCGCCGATCTACTGGATGCGGTCCTGCCGAATTTGGGTGAGGGGAGTGAGACGCCATGAAACCAGAGCAACTCATCGTGCGCGCAGTTGAAGTGCGGGAGAACGCCTGCGCTGACTACTCTCACTTTAAGGTCGGGGCGGCGCTGTTGGCTTCGAACGGCAAGGTGTATACGGGGTGCAACGTCGAGAATTCCACTTACGGCCTCACGGTCTGCGCCGAGCGCGTCGCCCTCTGGAAGGCCCTGTCGGAAGGCGAGAGGAAATTCACGCAAATTGCGGTCGTCACATCCAGCGAGTCTCCGGCCTCACCCTGCGGCGCGTGTCGGCAAGTCCTCTGGGAATACTGCGGAGATATCGAAGTCGTTCTCGCCAATCCGCAAGGTTTCCGGGAGACCTTCCGGCTTTCGGAACTCTTCCCCCGTCCATTTGATCAGGGTTCTCTATGAGTCACACAGCCACGTAGTACCCCTGCTTCGAGCCCATCGTGAACAAGTCGGCCTAGACCCCGGCGACCGGCAGATTTTCGGGGTAGCGGACTCTAGCGTAGCCCGATTTGATAGCCGTATAGATGATGCGGATGCGTTCGGCATAGGGCGCGAAAGCACTCTTCATGGAATTGATGGTGATTTTTTCGAAATCGTCGAGACCGAGGCCAAAGTTGTCCATGGCCACCTGAAATTCGTTGGTCATGCTGGTGCGGCTCATCAGCCGATTGTCGGTATTCAGAGTGACGCGGAACTGTTCGCGGTAAAGAACCTTGAAGGGGTGGTCGGCGATCGTGGGAATCGCGCCGGTGTGGACATTACTCGAGAGACAGATTTCCAGCGGGATGCGCTTGTCGAGGACGTACTGTGCCAGCCCTCCGAGCTTCACTCCGGCTCCGTCCGTAACCGCGATATCATCGATCAGCCGCGTGCCGTGTCCGATGCGATGCGCCCCACAATATTGGATGGCCTGCCAGATGGATTCCTTTCCGTAGCCCTCGCCGGCGTGCACGGTAATATTGAAATTCTGGCGCTGGATGTAATGGAATGCGTCCACGTGTTTCTTTGGGGGATAGCCACCTTCCTCGCCCGCGAGATCAAATCCGACGACGCCTCGGTCGCGAAAATCCACGGCGAGTTCCGCCATCTCAAGTGAAATTTTCATATTGCGCATCGCGCAGACGATCAATCCCACAGGAATTTTGAACTCTCTTCGTCCCCGTTCCAGCCCTTTGAGTACGGCAGCGACCACGTCCATGTTGGTGAGCCCCTTTTTAGTGTGGAAAATGGGAGCAAACCGCGTCTCAAAGTAAACCACTCCGTCGTTCTTCAGGTCTTCAACCTGTTCGTATGCGACCCGCTCCAGTGCTTCTGCGGTTTGGGTAACAGCGATGGTGTGGGCAAAGCCCTCTAGGTACCCGGCCAAGTCCCCGCGATAAGCCCCCTGATAGAACCAATCTGCCAGTGCCGCCGGATCAGCGGTCGGCAGTTTGGTGTATTTGGCATCCTTGGCCAATTCAATAATCGTCTCTGGCCGCATTGAGCCGTCCAAATGCTCGTGCAAAAGGACCTTGGGAAGAGCCCGCAAGGTGGACTTGTCGAGAAACATCAAACCGCACCTCCACTGCCCAGGGGGGCAAGCTTCATTATATGTAATTGTTCTTGACCCGACGCGGAATTAACTGCGCTCGCGATGAGCAATGGCTAGATTCTAATTCTCCCGCCCCGCTGGGGAAGATCGAACACACGTTCTGCGGATTAAAACCGTTATCGTGAATTTCTCGCATGAAGCCCTATTATCATTGGCTTCCGATCGGAATCGGGGTAATCTATTCCCTCCAAAAGCAAGGACCTCAACGTGGAATTTGTAACGGGGCTGAAGTGCGTTTTTTGCGGCGCGACGTACTCGACGCGTGTTCCTTATACGTGTCCGGCGTGCGGAATCACCGGCATGCTGGATGTTCAATACGATTACTCCGCGATTGCAAGGTACCTGAATCACCGGGCCTTGGCCAAGCGCTCCGAGTACTCGCACTGGCGTTACCGCGAGTTGTTGCCCATCCGCAAGGACGCGGTGCTACCTGCTCTTCAGGTGGGGTGGACGCCCGTCATGCGGGCAGACTCTCTGGCGCGTTATTTGGGATTGAGAACTCTTTACCTCAAAGATGACGGACGCAATCCTAGCGGGTCGTTGAAGGATCGCGCCAGTTCGGTGGGCGTGGTTAAAGCACTGGAGAAGCGGCAGAAGATTATCGCCTGCGCCAGCACCGGGAACGCAGCCTCTTCGCTCGCGGGAATGGCGGCGTCGCTGGGACTCCGGAGCGTGATCTTTGTTCCCGAGCGCGTTCCTGAACCCAAGGTTACCCAACTGCTCATTTTTGGCGCGACCGTCTTGCGTGTTCGCGGCAGTTACGAGGACGCGTTTCAACTGTGCCAGCGCGCGTGCGAACGCTGGGGTTGGTACAACCGCAACAGCGCCATTAATCCCTATCTGGTCGAAGGCAAGAAGACCGTGGGCCTCGAAATCTGCGAGCAGCTCACGTGGCAAGTTCCCGACTGGGTAGGGGTTTCGGTGGGCGATGGCTGTACGATCGCCGGTGCGTGGAAGGCTTTTAACGAAATGAAGATGCTGCGGCTCATCGACCGCACGCCCAAAATGCTAGGGGTACAAGCGGCCGGCGCAGCCCCGGTTACAAAGTCATTTCGCAGTGGTGAACCGCTGAAACCCATCGAACCGAAGACCATTGCCGACAGCATTGCGGTTGGGGTGCCGCGCAATTGGAAGAAGGCAGTGCTTGCCATTCAGGCGTCCGGCGGCACGATGATCAACGTCGAGGACGAGGAGATTCTTGAGGCAATGCGCAGCGCCGGCCGCTTGGCCGGCATCTTCGCCGAACCCGCTGCGGCCACAGCCATTGCCGGCGTGCGTCGCGCAGTTGCGGACGGAGTCATCGGCCGCGGGGAACGAGTTCTCGCGGTGGTTACCGGCAATGGCCTGAAGGACATTCGGAGCGCACAGTCCGCGGTCGCCAAACCATTTGACATATCGCCAGATGGAGCGGGGCTGGACGAAATCTTGAAGAAGCAAAACCTTGCATCGTGAGGAGTTAATTATGCTCGCCAGTAAGAAACCCTTTTGCCCATGCCACTTTTGGCCCATGCGTTCAATTCCAGAGCATTCCTTGCGCGACCGCGCCATCCTGGGCCTGCTCGTCTTGCTCATGCTGGCAATTGGCGCTCCCCGTGTCTGGGCCCAGGAAGAAAAGCCTGCGCCTCCGCCAGCCCCCGCCGATGCCAAGGATAAAGATAAAGACAAAGCCGCGGAAAAGGAGGCGCCACTTCCCGGGGACGCGCATGTGGCGCAGAGCATTCAGTTCGAAGGCAAAGCGCTGCACTACACGGCCACCGTGGGCAAACTGCCGGTCATCGACAATGGCAAGAGAATTGGAGAGGTGGTCTATACAGCCTACATTATGGAAGGCCAGGACCGGCCGATCACTTTCGCGCTGAATGGCGGTCCGGGCGCGGCATCCGTCTATCTGAATTTTGGCGCCATCGGCCCGAAGCACATTCAGTTCGGCATGGAGGGAGACAGCCCCTCCGATCCGCCGAGGTTATCCGACAATCCGGGCACGTGGCTGGATTTCACCGACCTGGTGTTCATCGACCCGATCGGTACTGGCTACAGCCGGTCGCTGGTTACGCCAGAGGAAAGCAAGAAACAGTTTTACAGCACCGATGCCGACATACATTACCTGTCGCGCATCATTTACGACTGGCTGACGGCGAACGGGCGAATGGGCTCGCGAAAGTATTTTGTCGGAGAGAGCTACGGCGGCTACCGTGGCCCGCGCATCACGCATTACCTGCAGACGCAGCTCGGCGTAGCAATGAATGGCATGGTTTTGGTCTCCCCGTATTTGGACCCCGAACTGGATAGCAACGGTGACGTTTCTCCCCTCCCCTGGATGTTGACGCTGCCGTCGATTACGGCGGCGCATCTCGAGCGCGAGCAGAAGCTGACGCCGGAAGCGATGGCGCCCGTCATTGCCTATACCCGCGGCGAGTACGCCTCTGACCTGCTGAAAGGCCGCTCCGACCCGGAGGCGACGCCCCGGATCGTGAAACATGTGACGGAGATGACCGGCCTGGAAGAGGAATTTGTGCGGCGGGCGGGCGGCCGCTTGGAGACCGACGCCTATCTGCGAGAGGTCTTCCGCGAAAACGGCAAGATCGGCAGCGTGTACGACTCGAATGTGACCGGCTATGACCCGTACCCCTTCGCACCGGAGCAACGCACCCTCGATCCGCTTCTGTCGAGCATCATCGCGCCGACCACGATGGCGATGGTGGATTTTGTAACTCGCATCGTCGGTTGGAAAACGGACGCACGCTACAATGCTCTGAGCTACGAGGTCGGCTCCCAGTGGGATCACGACAGCCGCGCCTTGCGCCGGGGAGCCGTGCCCGATCTGCGGCAGGCGGTGGCGGCCGACCCGAAGTTGCGCGTCATCATTGCGCACGGCTGGAACGACCTCTCCTGTCCTTTCATGGGCTCGGTTCTGACGGTGGACCAGATGCCAGTGATGGGCGATCCGACGCGCGTCGCCGTACGGGAGTACCCCGGCGGCCACATGTTCTATAGCCGTCCGGCCAGCCAGGCTGCCTTGCGCAAAGACGTGGAGGCGATGGTCGGCAAACACTGAAAGTCGTGGCCGAATCTGCCCTTAAAGTGAGCCATGCCCAACCCTGGGAACGCCCAATCCTCCCTGCTCCTTCGCGATGTTCACACGGTGATCACGATGGACGCGCACGACACCGTCCTGCGCGGCGGTTTCATCTACGCCGAGGGCGGCGAAATCAAGCAAATGGGGAAGCGCCCTCCGGCGGGGCTGCGGGCCGACCGCACGATCAGCGCTCGATACTCTGTTGCTCTGCCGGGACTGATCAACACCCACCACCACCTTTGCCAGACGCTCACTCGCGCATGTACCGCCGCTGCTGACATGGAGCTCTTCGATTGGCTCCGCACCCTTTATCCCATGTGGGCGCGGCTGGATGAGGAGTCCGAGCATGTCGCCGCGTTGGTAGGGATGGCGGAACTGCTGCTTTCCGGCTGTACGACGACCACAGACCATCACTACCTGTTCCCCCGCGGCCAAATGAAACTCATCGACGCCGAGATTGCCGCTGCGCGCAAAATCGGCATGCGATTTCATCCCACGCGCGGCAGCATGAGTGTGGGCGAAAGCAAGGGAGGCCTGCCGCCGGATTCCGTGGTGCAGGGCGAAGACGAAATCCTGGAGGATTGCGAACGGCTGATCCAGAAATACCACGATCCCACCCCCGGCTCCATGTTACGGATAGCGCTCGCGCCTTGCTCGCCGTTCTCTGTGTCGGAAGAACTAATGCGTCAAACCGCGGCGATGGCCGAGCGCCACCACGTGCGCATGCACACCCATCTTGCTGAGACTTGCGACGAGCAGGACTATTGCCTGAAGCATTTCGGCAAGCGCCCCCTGGATTTCATGGCGGACGTGGGCTGGCTCGGTGATAGCACTTGGGTGGCGCACGGTATTCATTTCAATTCGCGGGAAGTCAAACGCCTCGGTCGCGCCCGCGTGGGAGTCGCGCACTGCCCCAGTTCCAATATGCGGTTGGGTTCAGGCATTGCCCCAGCCCTGGCGCTCGGCCGCGCCGGCTCGCCCGTGGGCTTGGGGGTTGACGGCAGCGCCTCCAATGACAGTTCCCACATGCTGGCGGAAGCGCGCCAGGCTTTGTTGCTCAATCGGCTGGCGCACGGCGCCGCGGCGCTGAAAGCCCGCGATGCCCTGCGCATGGCGACCGTGGGCGGCGCCGCCTGTCTCGGCCGCGATGACATCGGCAGTCTCGCCCCGGGTAAACGCGCGGACATCGCGTTGTTCGACCTGCGCGACGTCGGTTACAGCGGGGCTGAGGATGTGGAGGCTGCCATAGTGCTCTGCGCGCCCACTCGCGTGGAAACTCTGATTGTGGATGGGCGCGTCGTCGTGGAAAACCACGAGATCAGGACCGTCGCGGTCGCCCCCATCCTCGCTCGCCATCGCCGCTTTGCCGCCAAAATGGTTGGAAGCTCACCGCTGCTTTGATATACACTTGAGCGCGAGTGGCAAGTGACGAGTGACAAGTGGCGAGCAGGAACAAAGGTAGAAACTTTTTGCTCGTCACTTGTCACTCATCACTCTTCACTGCTCTTGACCGCCATGTTCGACCACATTGAGCGTTTCTATCGGCCCACCACCCTTCGCGAAGCGTTGTTGTTGCTCCGCAAGGTAGGGAAGCACGGACGGATTGTGGCGGGCGCGACGGACATCGTCACCCAGGCCGACCGATCGTCGCGCTTCCTCATCGACATCAACCACGTCGGCTTGAATTATGTCCGCGGAAACAAAAGGGGATGCCTGATTGGCGCCGCGACGACGATGGCGGAGATCGAACATTCGCCGGTAACCCTCGCTTTTGCTGGAGGCATCCTGGCCAAGGCCGCGTCCACTTGCGGCTCGATTCAAAACCGCAACATGGCGACCGTGGGGGGAAACATAGCGAATGCCTCTCCCGCTGCGGATACAGCGGTCGTGCTTCTGGTGCTCGACACGCAGGTTCGGGTGGCCAATTCGCGCCGCAGCCGGAATATTGCGCTCACCGAATTTTACTCCGGCCCCCACCAGACGGTGTTGAATGGCGATTTGCTTGAGGAAATCGTCATCCCGGCTCTGCCCGGCGGTGGTCGGCTGGGATGGTCATTTCAAAAGCTCGGACGAACGGAAACGGACATCTCCCTGGTGAACGCAGCGGCGGGGTTACAGATTGACCCTCGCGGGCGCATTAAATGGGGGCGCATCGCTCTGGGGGCGGTGGGACCTACTCCGATGCGTGCACGAAATGCCGAAGGCCTGCTGTTGGGGAACAGGTTCAGCGAAGAGCTGCTGGCGCGTGCGGGTGAAGCAGTCATGCGCGAGGTCAACCCCATCGGCGACGGCCGGGCGTCTGCTGAGTACCGACGTGAGATGAGCGGCGTGCTGGCCCGACGAGCTCTGCATGAGTGCGCAAGTCAAGCTGGGTGCAAACAATGAGCGATTTCTATCTGGACTTCATCGTGAACGGTGAGACCAAACACTGGACCATCGCGCCGGGGGACCTTTTGCTGGATGTCTTACGCCGCGAAGGTTATTTCGGCGTCAAACGTGGCTGTGAAACCGGCGAGTGCGGCGCCTGCACGGTCCTGGTGAATGGCAAGCCGATAAATTCCTGCGTGATGTTTGCGGCGCAAGCGGAGGGGTGCGAGGTACTGACCATCGAGGGCGTGGCCGAGGGAGACAAGCTGGATCCCCTTCAGGAAGCTTTTTTGGAATACGGCGCCGTGCAATGTGGTTATTGCACACCGGGAATGATCCTGAGCGCCAAAGCGCTGTTGGCGGAGCACCCCGATCCCACGGAAGCACAAGTGCGCGAAGCGCTGGCTGGAAATTTCTGCCGATGCACCGGATACCTGAAGCCGGCGGAAGCGATTATGGCCGCGGCCCGGGTTTACAGGAACGTACGGCCGAGCAGCGCTCGGGCCAAGGCCGAACGCCGTTCGGCCCTACACGGAAAAAAGCGATGAGTTCCGAGCATTCCATCGTCGGGAAAAACCTTCAGAAGGTGGACGGGTTCAAGCTCGTCACCGGCCGTCCGGCGTTCACCGACGACATTTACTTACCCGGAATGCTTTATGGCAAGATTCTCCCCAGCCCGCACGCTCACGCACGCATCAAGCGCATA
The DNA here is from genome assembly GCA_964501985.1 of uncultured Acidobacteriota bacterium. Taxonomy (GTDB): domain Bacteria; phylum Acidobacteriota; class Terriglobia; order UBA7540; family UBA7540; genus Bog-366. Next base: position 12,985 of record CAZCVY010000005.1, read on the forward strand.
GACACGCGCAAGGCGAAGGAGCTCCGCGGCGTTCACGCGGTGCTGACCTACAAAGACGTGCCGCGCGTGCCCCACACCACCGCCGGTCAAAGCTGGCCCGAGCCTTCTCCGTATGACACTTATCTGCTGGACTCGAAGATGCGATTGGTGGGCGACCGCGTGGCCGCCGTTGCGGCGGAGAGCCGGGCCATCGCAGAGGAGGCCCTGCGACTCATTGAGGTCGAGTACGAAGTGCTTCCTGCCATTCTGGAAATTGAGCAGGCCATGGCCGACGGCGCGCCGGTAATTCATGATGAGTCCGATGCCACGGGCCTCCACGACGCCCAGCACAATGTTGCCGGATACATTCTGAAAGAAATCGGCAACGTGGAAGACGGTTTCCGCGAGTCGGACCTTGTGATCGAGCGCGAATTCCGCACCCAGCGCCAACAGCACTGTCCCATTGAACCGCACGTGACCATCAGTTGGCTCGACTCCGACAACCGCCTGGTGCTCCGGACCAGCACGCAGGTGCCCTATCACACTCGCCGCCAGGTGGCGATGATCCTTCAGCTCCCCGTCCAGCGGGTACACGTCGTCAAACCCCGCATTGGCGGCGGCTTTGGCGGCAAGCAGGAAATGCTGCTGGAAGATATCTGCGGAGCCCTGGCGCTCGCCACTCGCCGGCCGGTAAAGATTGAATATACACGCGAAGAAGAGTTCTACATGGCGCGCAGCCGGCATCCGCAAATTCTGAACATCAAGATGGGCGTGAAGCGCGACGGAACGCTGATGGCCAACAAGATGACCGTCCTCGCCACCACCGGCGCTTACGGCAGCCACGCGAACACTGTTCAGGGGAATACGGGGAGCAAGGTTCTTCCGATTTATCGCACTCCCAATATGCGGTTCGAGTGCCACGTCGTCTACACCAACACTCCCGTGGCGGGCGCGTTCCGTGGGTACGGGTGCCCGCAGGGTTACTTCGCCCAGGAATCGGTGATGGACGAACTCGCCTATACGCTGGGAATGGACCCGGTTGAACTCCGCAAGAAGAACATGATCCGGCTGGGTGACATTGACGAACTTTCCGCCCAACTCGGCGAAGGCAAAAAGGGGCTGCCCCGGCACATTCGAAGTTGCGGCCTACCGGAATGCCTCGATCGCGGCGCGGCAGCAATCGATTGGGTGCACAAACGGCAGGAATACTCGGTTGTGGGGCCGGGCGGCGATCGGTCCGCGCCCGAACGCCGTTCGGCCCTACACCCGGGAAGCGGTCACCTGCGGCGCGGCGTGGGAGTGGCCTGTTCGATGCAGGGCAGCGGCATCGCCGGCGTCGATTGGGCTGCGGCGTTGCTGAAGCTCAACGAAGACGGCTCCTTCAATCTGCAAGTTGGCGCCGCAGACCTGGGAACGGGAGCGGACACGGTCCTGGGGCAAATCGCGGCAGAAACCTTGGGCGTCACCCTTGACAAGATGCTTGTCTGCTCCGGCGACACTGACTTCACTCCCTTTGACGTCGGCGCCTACGCTTCCAGCACGACGATCATCTCCGGGGGCGCCGTGAAGAAGGCGTCGGAAAAGGTGCGCGACCACCTGCTGCGTCTCGCTTCCACGATGCTCGATATCCCCGCGGATAATTTAACCTGCCGCGACAATAGGGTGGTCACGAAGTGTGAGTGTAAGAAGTCCGTGAGCATGGAAGATTTGGCTCACTACGCGATGTACAAGGAAAAAGTGCAGGTAATGGAAAACGCCTCGCACTGGAATACCGACAGTCCCCCGCCCTTCTGCGCCCAGTTCGCCGAGGTGGAAGTGGATACGGAGACGGGCCAGATTCGCGTGGTGCACTTGGTGACTGCGGTGGACCTCGGCGTCGCCATCAATCCCATGCAGGCGGAGGGACAGAGCGAAGGCGCCGTCGCTCAAAGCCTCGGGTACGCGCTGACCGAAGAGATGGTGCTCGATACCTCCGGCCGCGTGATTAATCCCTCTTTTCTCGACTACAAGATGCTTACCGCGAAAGACATGCCCAAGCTCACAACGATTTTGGTGGAGACTCAGGAGCCCCTGGGGCCTTACGGAGCCAAGTCGATCTCAGAGATCCCGATCAATGCGCCGGCGCCGGCTGTGGCGAACGCGGTATTCCATGCTATCGGAGTTCGATTCCAAAAACTCCCTATCCGGCCGGAAGACGTGTTGCGAGCTTTGCGGGAGAAGAAAGCGCCAGGCGACAGGTCCGAGGCGTCAGGAAAAGAAGCATAGCGCGGCCCGGTTAACCAGGTCCGCGGTCTGGACTTTATCGGCAGCCTGCAAATTACCTGCCGGCAGGACAAAATGCTCTCTGTTTTGTAAAATTTCGACCTGCCGATATGAAATTTGTAAGAATTCTCTTGACATGTTACCCTGGGCTCTGATATAGTCTACGGAAGGGCGAGGTGTGGAACCCGCCTAGCCGCACCCGCAGGATAAGGAGGAATGCCCAAACCGACAGCGAGAACGCAAGACAAATTATCCGACGGGGCGCGGCCTCGTTGGTGGCGGCGAAGAGGAAAAGCCTGGCCGGAGGCGGAAACCCGAAAAAAAATTAATTCATGACGAACGAAGCCTGAATGTGTATGAAAACAAAGGAACACAAGACACAATGCCCGAAAAGTATCGGACATTTATGTCTAAGTGTACTGCATTTACGTCGAACCGGCGCTGATTTTGCAGTATTTTGCAGAGGTCGACAGCTTTTTTGTCACTATTTGAGCGCTGGGAATTGAATTCTTTGGTTCAAATTGTGCGAAATTCGACCGACCGGACTAGTTATTCAGGTCCGGGGCCTCTTCACGCCCCGAGGGAGAAGCTGGCGGGCGTGGTCTCCACCGTTCCTGACACGGGGCACCTTTCACCTTTATCTTGCGAGGAAGGAGACGCTTCGGAACAGCTATGATGAACGCACCCGAAACAATCGTCCGCAATCGCGAGCGCATTGCTACACTCGCTCAGTCGTCTGAAGGCCAGATGGTAGCGTTCCTGCGCGACTTGGTTGCCATTCCCGCGGAGAGCAGCCATGAAAAGCCTGTCATCCAGCGCATCCATCAGGAAATGGAGAAGGTGGGCTTCGATGAGATTCGCACCGACCCCATGGGCAACCTCTTAGGGCGCATCGGTTCCGGCAAGAAGATCATTATGATGGACTCGCACACCGACGCGGTGGGCGTTGGCGACCCGAAGGAATGGGCGTGGGATCCCTACCAAGGTAAAGTTGAGGACGGCTTCATCTACGGCCGAGCCTCAAGCGACCAACGCGGCGGAATGGCCAGCCTGGTCTACGCGGGGAAGATCATCAAGGAACTCGGACTCTTGGGCGATTACACGCTGTACGTGGTGGGTTCCGTGCATGAGGAGGACAGCGAGGGCCTCGCGTGGCTTTATATCCTGAAGGAGGATGGCATCGCCGCGGATTGCGTGGTGCTGACCGAGCCGACCAACCTGCGGGTTTATCGCGGCCACCGCGGACGCATGGAGATGGAAGTGCATTTCCGCGGCCGGTCGTGCCATGCCAGCGCTCCGGAACGCGGCGACAACCCGATTTACAAAATGGCTCCCCTGCTGCGCGAGATTGAATCTCTGAACACCCGCTTGCGCGACGATGCGTTCCTGGGCAAAGGAACGATTACGGTGACGGACATCCGCTCGATGTCACCCTCGATGTGCGCGGTGCCCGGAGCCTGCACCATCCATCTCGACCGGCGCTTGACGACTGGCGACACGAAGGAAAGTGCGGTTGCGGAAGTGAAGGCTTTGGCGGCTGCACGAGGCGCCGAGGTGGAAATCCTGAATTACGAAGTGCCCAGCTACACGGGTCTCCTCTATCCGATGGAAAAGTATTATCCCACGTGGGCGCTCGAGGAGAATCACCCGCTGGTGCAGGCAGGGGTGAGTGCCTACGCGGCGTTGCACGGCAAGCCTCCTGTGGTCGATAAATGGACGTTCAGCACCAACGGGGTCGGTTCCATGGGATTGATGGGTGTGCCCACCATCGGCTTCGGGCCGGGCGAAGAGGAAGTCGCGCATAGCGTCTTGGAGCGCGTGCCCATTCGTCATTTGGTGGAAGCAGCCAAGTTTTACGCGGCGTTTCCGCTGACGTATGTGGCCACAACTACCAATGGCTAGATGCGGGTGGCCAGTGTAGCGCGAACCTGTTTTGTAGGTCCGCGCTACACTTGATACTATGTCTGAACTGGTTCCCATTCCGCTCCCGCTGCTCCTGCGTCGGGCGTTTTTCGAGTACGAGCGGGAAGGAAAAATCTTTGACCTGCCGAAGGCCAAGTTTTTTCGCGGCCTTCCTGGGCTTGACACCTCCGTCCACTTCCATGGCCACTCCGCCTCCACGCCTCTTGGGCCAGCCGCGGGTCCGCACGACCATTTGGTCCAGAACATTGTCCTTTCGTGGCTGGGCGGCTCGCGCATCATCGAGCTGAAAACGGTACAAATTCTCGATGAACTCAAAATCCCCCGCCCCTGCATCGACATCATCAACGTCGGTTACAACGTGGAATGGTCGCAGGAATTGCGGCTGGAGCAATCGTTGCGCGAGTACGTGGGCGCGGCAATGTTTATCGAAATTCTGAAGGCCTCGAAGCGGTTGGGCGAGGATTTCCCCGGCGATGCGGGCGACACCATCTTCGACATGAGCGTGGGCTATGACTTGAAGGGAATCAGCTCACCGCGGGTGCGGGCGTGGATGGCGCAGATGATGGACGTGACCGCCGTCGTGAACGAATTGCGCGGGACGCTCACCGGCCCTTGGGCGCGCTATCGCGATTTGCCGTTTCCCACACGCATTAGCGATACCCTCACGCTCTCCACATTTCATGGTTGTCCCGCGGGTGAGATCGAGGGCATTGTCAGCTTTCTGCTGACGGAGATGGACCTGAACGTTTGCGTCAAGCTGAATCCGACGCTTCTGGGCAAGGCTCACGTGGAGCACCTGCTGCACGATGTGCTTGGTTACCACGATCTGCTGGTCACGCAGGAAGCGTTTGACAACGACCTGCAATGGGCCGAGGCGATGGAGATGATCCCGCGCCTGGACCGATTGGCGCGCTCGCGCGGCAAACGCCTGGTCGTGAAGTTCAGCAACACGCTGGTGGTGAAAAATCATCGCACCTTTTTCACTGATGAAGTCATGTACATGTCCGGCGCGCCGCTGCACGTTCTAACCCTGAACCTCGTGCAGAAGTTTCGCGAGCAACTGGGGGCGAAGATTCCCATTTCCTTTTCCGCCGGACTCGACTCCAACAACATGGCGGATTGCGTGGCGATGAATTTCATTCCGGTAACAACCTGCACGGATTTGCTTCGGCCCGGCGGCTACGCACGCCTGATTCGCTACATGGAGAAGCTTGGCGAAAAAATGCGAGCAGTGGGGGCTACCAAGTTACCGGACTTTGTGATTCGCCATTGTGGACAAACCGCAAATGCCCGCGACAGAGTGGTACAGGGCAGCACCGATTCCATGCGGGCGCAATTCGCGGGTGCCGATCAGGAACAAATTGCACAGGTTGATTCGTGGCTGAAAACGGACGTTTTGTCGTCTTTGGGGACCTACGGAGCGGCAACTGATGGCATGCCGATTCGCGAAATTTGTCACCATATCGCCGACAAATTTGAACAAAATGTCACCAAATTTCCCCCCGCCATGGTGGAGGCGCTGCGCGACATCATTGGCGGCCTCGAACAGGCTCTAGTGGACGCGGCGGGCGTGCTCAACACTCCCATTCTGGTTCAGGCGACAACGGAAAACCGGCGCTATCGGTGGGAGCACAACAAGGGCGTGCCGCGCAAAATCGGGTCGAAGCTCTGGCTTTACGACTGCATCAACTGTGACAAGTGCGTGCCCGTGTGCCCCAACGTCGCCAATTTCGTGTATGAGACTGCGCCGGTGGATGTTGACTACGCCAATTTGCGATTCACTCCTGATGAGCCACCGCAGAAGATTCCGGGCGGCACCTTCACGGTGGCGAAATCGCACCAACTGGCCAATTACGCCGACGCCTGCAACGATTGCGGCAACTGCGACGTGTTTTGCCCCGAGGACGGCGGCCCTTACATCGAGAAGCCGCGCTTCTTCGGCAGTTTCGAAACCTACCGGAAGCATGCGGGCCGCAACGGCTTTTTCATCGAATTTGAAGGCGACCAGACAGCGGTCTACGGGACGATCGCGGGTGCGTCCTATCAATTGCGACTGAACCCGTCCACTGACCGCGCGTGGTTTTCCAATGGCAGCGCCGACGTTGAAATTCAACTCAGCTGCGGCGCGCTGTTGGACTGGAAGCTGAAGCCGGAAATCGCCGGGACCGCATACGAGCTCGACATGCGGCCGTATTTGCAGCTCAAGTTACTCGCGGAATCGATCCGCGACCCCCGACGCGTGAATTTTGCCAACGTCGCGGGCTTGTAGCGGCGACAGTAAGAGCGCATTTTGATCAAGATGTCCCTGGCGGGAAGAAGTGGAAAACAGAGCCTGGACATTTCTGAAGTCAAACAGCAAGGAGTGATGGGTGATGGCGAAGCTCTTATGGGGTTTTCTTTTGCTGGCCTTGATTCCCCTGCCGTCAGAAGCGCAGGGGCCGCCTGAATGGCGGGACGCATTGGTCGATCACATGGTGGGCGCGTGGAAGCTCGGCGGCCAATTGTTGGGTCGCGAGGCGCACCACGAGGTTCAAGCCGAATGGGTGCTCAACCACGAGTTTCTGCGCATTCTGGAGAAGACCGCCCTGGATGCCCCGGCGGCCGAGCATCGGTACGAGGCGATCTGGTTCATCGGATACGACTCTGTAAGCGAGAAATACGTGGAGCACCTGCTCGATGTTTTCGGCGCGCGGTTCTCTGAGACGCTCGGTTATGGCACGCGGGACGGAAATGCGATTCGCTTCATCTATGAGTACCCGGACGGACCCTTCCACACCACCTATCGCTGGTCACCTGAGCAAGACACGTGGCAATGGCTGATGGAGCAAAAAGATAAAGATGGCAAGTGGACCACCTTCGCCGACCTTAAACTCACTCGCGCGGCGAAACCATAAAAGTTAGCGATGAGGGGTTAGGTGTCAGGGGCGAAATTCGAAACTCGAAATTCGGTACACAGCTTGCGAGCTTTGAGTTTCGATTTTCGGCCTCTCTTAACGCTTGAAACCTCGCAACTGAATAAGGAGTCCAACTGTGATCACCCAGCACGCGCTTTTCCCAGGCAAGGATTACATCACAACACAAGAGTGGAGGCTGGCGGAGATTGAGACCCTGCTCCAAGTCGCGGGCGATCTCAAGCGCAAGCTCAAGAACCGTGTTCCTCACCGGTACTTGCCGGACAAGACGATTTTCCTTCTCTTTTTCGATAAGTCGACCCGCACGCGCAATTCCTTCGAGGCGGGCATCACGCAACTGGGCGGCCACGCGCATTTCCTGACCGCCGACGTGATGCAAGTGTCGCATGGTGAGAGCCCCAAGGACACCGGCATCATCCTCTCGAGTTACGGGCACGGCATTGCCATCCGGCACGATTTGATTCCTGGCGAGGGAAACAAATACATCCGCGAGGTAGCGCGCTGGGCAAACGCCCCGGTGATTAACATGCAGTGCGATGTGGACCATCCCTGTCAAACTCTGGCGGACCTGATGACGATTCGCGAACGGCTCGGCAAGGATTTGCGCGGGCGCAAGCTGGCGGTGACGTGGGCTTACGCGCCGAGCTACGCCAAGCCGCTTTCCGTGCCGCAGGGACTGATTATGCTGATGCCGCGTTTTGGCCTGGATGTGGTCCTGGCGAATCCTCCCGAGTACGGGTTGATGCCGGAGACGCTTGCGGCGGCGCGAGAGAACGCGAGCGCGGCGGGGGTGAAGTTCGAAGTGGTGGACAACATGGACGAGGCGTTTCGCGACGCTGACATTGTGATCCCCAAGAGTTGGGGCTGCCTTGACACCATGGGGACCAGGCCCGAGGAGTCTCTTCGCATCGCCAAGCAATATCGCCACTGGATCTGTGACGCGGCGAAGATGGAGCTAACCCAACCGGATTCGCTTTACATGCATCCCCTTCCCGCCGACCGCGGCAACGAGGTGACGGACGAGGTGATTGACGGCCCGCACTCCGTGGTTTTTACCGAGGCGGAAAATCGCCTGCACACGGCAAAGGCCATTATGGCCTTGACCATGGCCGACGAGAGCATCGCTTACGAGGTTGAGGATTAGATCGCCGGACCGGTTTTCACCAGGATCATGAGGGATCGTTGCGGCGCGACCCAGGAAGGGTCCGCCGCTACGAAAGCCCTTAGCTGCCGACTGGAGTGTCGGTGGCGCCGGCGGTCGTGGTGGAATTCTGGCGGATCACTCCCGATTCATCGGTGTAGTAATACTGGGTCCCTGTCGTACTGCTCACGGGATTGGCGGTGAAGTCGAAGGAACTGATCCGGCCGGTGGGGTCGGTAGCCCCGGGCGAATACGTGAAGGAGTATCCACTCTTGACGCCCGTGGCCAAGACGCTGTCAATCAGACCCGCGGCGGTGGAAGTCGCCAACGCGCCTCCGGCGGCTGGCGCAAGGTATTGGAGACTGGCGCTGTACCCCGCACCGTACGTCGAGGAATAAGTCATCTCCGCAATTTCCAGTGTGTGTAGGGAAGCCACGGCGGACGATTGGTTAGCCGCAACCTTTGACCGCAGAAAGTTGGGAATGGCGATAGCGGCGATAACGAGGATGATCGCCACCACGATCAAGAGCTCGACCAATGAGAATCCTTTGGCCCCTTTGTCCATTCGAAACTCCTTTGCGCGGTCCGGAATATTCGTCAAATTTTTCGCGCTCAGTCTTAACCCTAATTGTAATGTACATCTGAGAGACCATGAATTCAAGCCAGGGGGCTAGTACTTTAGTTTAGGTGAGCGCAACAGTGGTAAGGGGCGACACAGCCACTGCCGGCTGTGTCCGGAAAGCACAGGTCTCCGACGAGGCTGCCAGGGTTGGCGGTCGAACTTAGGCCGCAGCCCTTTACCAGGCGCTCCAGGACTTTTTCCGCGGCAAAGGTGGTATAGGCCTTCCGGTAGAGGAGTCCATCATTTAAACTCGACGTAGGGCAGTTGTATAATTGTTTGGATGAATGCTCAGGGCAATTACGACATCCCATACGATGCGATTTCGGGCTGCGATGTGACAATCCGCCAGCCGTGAGCCGTGGGGCCAGCGATGAGCATCTCGCCTGAGTGCATCGGTTGAGGTGGGACAGCGTTGGGATACACTCCAAATTTCCAAACATTCTCGTACAGGAGCATCGCATGCGAAAGGCAGTCACGATCCTCGTTTTTGTATTTCTGACCGTGGTAGTCCTGCCGGAAGCCATCCAACAGGCGCGAGCGCAGGCGGATCCCTACCCCGCCATGGCTCCTCTGGAGGAGTATCTGATGTCAAAGGATGCCGAGATCGCGCTGGCTCGCAGCGCGGCACCGGCCTCCATCGCGGACCACGCCAGCGTGATGGTACTGGAACGGCAGGGATACACGACCGCCGTGCAAGGCACGAACGGCTTTCTCTGTTATGTGGAGCGATCCTGGGCCAATACCACCGATAAGCCGGAATTCTGGAATCCCAAAATGCGCGCTCCCAATTGCTTCAACGCCGCGGCGGCCGGCAGCATTGCGCCGATCTATCTGATGAAGACCCGACTCGTACTGGCAGGCAAATCGAAGCCGGAGATCGCGCAGGCGGTCGCAGCGGCCCTGGACAGTGGTGAACTGCCGCCACTGGCGCCGGGAGCCATGTGCTACATGATGTCGAAGGAGCAGTACCTCAACGACGAGGGTCACCACTGGCACCCACACGTGATGTTCTATGTCGCGGGCGACGTGGCGAAGAGCTGGGGGGCAAATCTGCCGGGCTCGCCCATGATCGCAACGAGTGATTCGCAATCGCGAGTGACGACTTTCATGATCGTCGTGCACTACTGGTCGGACGGAACACCGGGCCCGAGCTGAAATGACAGCGCCGCTGCCAAGAGCTGGACTCACCGGTTTGAGTTTAGAAAAGGCGGCTCACGTTCTGGGAGCGCGGCCATCCTGGCCGCTTTCTGGAGCGGGCTGGAAGCCTGCGCTCCCCGAAGGGAACACGGCTTGGCCGGCGGCTTGTAGTCGGAGCGAACCCCCTGCGCTAGACGCAAGAAATTCGGAACATCCCCGTTTTGCCCAGTTGACGGTGAACCTTATTTTCCGGAACCGGGCCTGCGAACCTCTTCGAACTGGTTGATGCGGACAACGCCATTCGGAAGGACGGCGCGGATGTCGAGATGCCCTCCCATGGCCTCAATGATCTTCCGCAGCGTGCTGATATACATGTCGGAGCGGCGCTCCACCTTGGAAATGGCGGCCTGATTAACGTGCAGAAGTTCCGCCAGGTGTTCCTGCGTCAGGTCAAGCGCTCCGCGCAACTCGTCCAGAGCCATCTCCTGGATCATCTGGTCAGCTTGGCCTTCCGAGCGCGCCCGTGCCGTGGCGGACATTTTCGCTTGCAGGACCTTGAAATTCTTAGCCATCGATTAAACCCTCTTTCTCCAGGGTGGCCAAATGGTTGTCATAGATTTGATCGGCAAGCGGTACGAACGTTACGTACCACCGGTCGTCGCCCGTCTTGTCGCCTCCGATGAGCAAGACCGCGCAGCGTCGGGGATCGAATGCGTAAAGGACCCGGTAAGGCCGCCCGGCGTGCTGAACAACCAGTTCCTTCATGTGGGAATGTTTCGACCCGGATATTGCACCGGAATGGGGCCGTCGCAACGCAGGGCCGAATCTCTGAAGGAGAATGATCTTGGCGTTCACGTCCACTTGCTCATCCTCCGTAAGGTGGTCCCACCACGCTTCGAACTCGTCAGTATATTCGACTTCCCATTCCACAGAAGGATTATTACCCCAATGGAATAGTGCTGTCAAGGGATTCTAAGTGGGCGCCACGCTCGCTTCCCAGTTGACATCCCAGCCCCAGGAAAGAGCACCCCTGGCACCCACGGAAAACGTACCGCCGCGCGGCGGGAGACTCAAGCGCGCCCGATCGGCCCCCGAGTGGGCGCCACGAGGGGCGCCCCTACATGCTATTCTGTCTTCGGACCTCAACGCCCCCGCACGTCTTCTTCGCATATCATGTGCCGGTGGCTGAACTCTTATCATGAATGCAGATGGCGAAGTACCCGCAATTTCCATGATCATTCGCAACGCGCGCGTGCTGACCTTCGATTCGGCCAACCGGGTGCTTGATTGCGGCACGGTCGAGGTTCTTCCCGACGGCGCAATCGGGCAGGTCGAGGAAATCCGGGCGGGGCGTAGGGAAACGGCAAGCCGTAGCTCCGCAAACGAGGAAATCATCGACGCTCGCGGCATGCTTTTGATGCCCGCGCTGATCAACTGTCACACGCACCTTTACAGCACGCTGGCGCGCGGAATGTCGCTCTCCGGGCGCGCGCCACGCAACTTCCCGGAGATTTTGAAGAAGCTTTGGTGGCGCCTGGACCGAGATCTAAATCTCGACGACGTTTATTACGGCGCACTGGTGGGCCTGATTGATTCCGCCAAGTGTGGAGTGGGCACGTTGGTGGACCATCACTCCAGCCCCAACGCCTGCGCCGGCAGCCTCGACCGGATCGAGCAGGCCTTTCGCGAAGTCGGCTTGCGCGGGGCTTTGTGCTATGAAACTTCCGACCGGAATGGAAGCGCGAGCGCGGCAGATGGCATTGCCGAGAATGTGCGTTTTCTCGAGCGGCATCCGCCTGCCTCGGGAGATCGGCTGATCACCGGCAGCTTTGGACTGCACGCCTCATTCACCCTATCTGACCGAACGCTGCGGCGTGCGGTGGAGGCCAATGAATCGCTGCGCGCAGGGTTCCACGTCCACGTAGCGGAGGATCGCTGTGACGTCGATGACGCTCGCAGGCGCTACCACAAGTCGCCGGTCGCGCGCCTCCGGGACCTGGGCATCCTCGATGACCGGTCGCTCGCGGCGCATTGCGTACACGTCACCGCCCGGGACATCGCGGGACTGGCCAAACGCAAGATCAACGTGGTCCACAACCCCCAATCGAATTGCAACAATGCTGTCGGCGTTGCGCGGCTGCTCGAAATGTTTCGCCAAGGCGTGCTGGTGGGATTAGGCTCCGACGGGTACACGCCGCGCATGTGGGAGGAGTTCAAAGCCGCGTTCCACATGCAGAAGCTGCGCGAAGGCGACCCGCGCGTGGCTTACGCCGAGGCCTATGCCGCCGCTCTACTCAACAATCGCACGATCGCGAGGAAGATTTGGGGATGGGAAATCGGACGCATCCAAACCGGCGCGCGCGCGGATCTACTGCTGGTGGATTACTTCCCGCCCACACCTCTCGATAGCAGCAATCTGTTCGGGCACTTCCTGTTCGGCATTGCCAACGCGCCGGTGGATTCGCTCGTCGTTAACGGGCGCTTCGTGCTGCGCAACAACGAATGTGTTACCGTGGATGAGCGCGAAGTGGCAGCGAAGGCCGCGGTGCAGGCCCGCGCGTTGTGGGGTCGATTCTAGCGGTTCTGGATGGGCGATCACCCAATCGGTTGCGACAGCCCGGGAAAGGCTTCACCACAGAGACACGGAGGTCAAGGAGAACAGACAAAATCGCTGTAGGTCAGCAAGAAACTGCAATGTCCGCCCACAAAAGCCGTGGGTCTTTCTCTGCGGTCTCCGTGCCTCTGTGGTGAATCTTTAATCCCGAAGTGGTTCAATGACCCAATCACTGAATTCGAAATTCATTCCTGGTCCGACTTACGCCGAAATGTTCGACCCAGCGACGCTGCCGGCGGCTCTCCGTGATAGAGCCTTGGCGGCGCAGAGCGACGAGCTGGACCCCGCCAATCTGTTCAACATTACTTGGCGCGGACCGGATCATGGCATTCGCCACGTGCTTCTGCCCCATGAGCTGACGGGCGTGAAGGCGAATATCGTGGTCATGGTGGGGCACTATTTTCCCTCCGGCAGTCACAAGGTAGGGCCAGCCTACTCCACGCTGATGGAAGGGGAACTAGCGGGAGAAATCGAGCCCGGCAAGAGCACCACCGTCGGCCCTTCCACCGGCAATTTTGGAATTGGTGTGGCGTACGTTTCGCGGCTGAAGGGTTACCCCGCCATCGTGATCATGCCGGAAGGGATGAGCGCGGAACGCTACGAGCGCATCCGGCATTACGGCGGGGAGCTTGACCTCACGCCCGGCTCGGAGAGCGACGTCATCCTGGTGCTCGAGCGCACGCTGGAGTATCGCAAGGACCCGCGCAACAAAGTACTGGCGCAATTTGAGCTGCTTCCCAATTACCGATTCCACCGCTACGTAACGGGACGCAGCGCGCTGGAGGCGGCGAAACCCTACGGAAATGGTCGCGTCGCGTTGTTTGCGGCGGCCCCGGGATCGGCTGGAACGCTCGCGGCGGGCGACGAAATCAAGGCCGCCTGCCCGGATTGCCTGGTCGCGGCACTCGAACCGCGCGAGTGCTCCACCCTCTTCAACAATGGATTTGGGAGCCACCGCATCGAAGGCATCGGCGATAAGATGGTGACCCTCATCCACAACGTCTTGACCACCGACTACGTGGTCGTGATTCACGATGATGATTGCGTGATGGGGCTGGAACTGCTCGAGCGACGCCAGCACAGCATCGAACCGTACGTGGGATTGCCGGCGGGATCGCTCAGGACACTTCAGGGTTTGTTTGGGGTGTCAGGCATCTGCAATATCCTTGGCACGATTCGCATGGCACGTTTTCTCGACCTTGGGACCGATGACAACGTGGTGACGATTGCCACCGACGGCTTCGATCGCTATCCCTCCGTGCTCGCGGACCTGGAAAAGCGCACGGGGCCGCTGCCCCTCAGCGCTCTTGACGCGCGCTTCGAAGCGGTTTTCCGGGGTGGAGGGCCGGAAGATATTTTGGATGTTCGCCCGCAGGAAGAGAAAGAGCGGCTGTTTGGGTATAAACAAGAAGTATGGACGAACTTCGGCTATTCCCTTTCCTATTTGGAGGCGATGAAATCGCAGGCGTTCTGGGACGCGGAATTCGGCAAGATTGGCGAGATTGACGCGAAGCTGGTCGCAACGCGGGATACGGGATAAAAGGGTAAAGTCTAAAGGGTAAAGTTTAAAGGGGAAGAGATAAAGACGACAGAAGGATGAAGTATGAAGGCTGAAGGATGAAAGCTGGAGTGCGGGCACCGACGGGGGCGAACCGGCCCAACTGGCATGCCTGCGAAGCTTTAGAGTGCGGTAGCTTGCTACCGCTTTCTCACCAGCCAGCTTGCTGGCTGGGGCTTCATTGCGCGGCCTGGTAGCGGGGAACGGGGCGCGGTTTCGAAACCTCGCGAGCAAGCTCGCGGGGAGGAAAGCGGTAGCAAACTACCGCACTCTAAAGCTTCGCCCGCCCGTTCACGATCGAGGCGCGGGAAGGTTCTTGAGCTGTTCCAGTGTCGCCGAGTTTACTTTTTGTATGCCGGCAATACGCACCAGGGTTCTGTCACTCTTTTGTTGAAACAGGATGAGAGTGTAAAGATCGTAGGGAGCCGTCGCCGTTACCAAACCCCAGACTGTCGGGCGGGGATCTTCAGTTTTCTGATCAGACTTCGGCAAAGCACCTACCCAGGCAGTGACGGGATTAAATCCCTTGACCACTTCATCCGGATTATCTTTCGCGAAATCGTTCCAGGAGTCCTTGATCGCTTCGTTCTTTTCCGTTCCCAGCGCAATGTCCGTGCCGACATGGGCCACATAGAGCTCGCCGCTCCGTTTGAATACGGTAATCCAGCATCCACTCATCGGTCCGGTCAACACATCAAAACCTTGTGCGCCGGGGATCAGTTGGCAGAAGGTTATCTCCCCGGGGATGTACGTCAGCCACTGGAAAGTCCTATGCTTCTTGGGGTGAATTCCCGACTGAAGCTGGCTTGTCTTGGTGAATACCCCTGTCGATTCCATCACGGAAAGGATTTCTGAAAAATATTGCTGCCAGATCCCGACGGTGTCCTTACTAACCTTGCGGGCTGGCGGATCGGACCACTTGATGTACCTGCCGACAAGCAGTTTCGATTCGATCATTACTTCTCCCCCAACGAGCAAGATTTAGATTTCGGCCCTGAATTACCAGAATTATATCACGGGGCCGACCCTCGACCTGGGTCGTTTGTCCTTTAACCTTTATCCTTTAAACTTTCCACCTTATCCTTTATGATTTTCCCCGTACCTCGTGTCCCGAATCCCTTATCCCGAGTTCTTCTATGGAAAATGCGAATGTTAAACTAAACGTTGCCGAGGTCCGGGAGAAGTCCCAGTTGATGTCGGCTTCGGAAATTGACCGCACTCTGGTGCGGCTGGCCAATGAAATCCTCGAGCGCAACAACGGCCTGGCGGGAGTTGTCCTGGTCGGCATCCGCAGGCGCGGAGTTCCTCTGGCTGAGCGCCTGGCCAAGAAGATGATGGATATTGAAAAGACCGCGCCCCCCGTCGAGACGCTCGATATCACCTTCTATCGCGATGACCTCTCCACCGTCGCGCAGAAACCCGTGGTCCATGAATTGCCCTCGGCATTTACCGTCGAGGGGAAAACGGTGATTCTGGTGGACGACGTACTTTACACCGGCCGCACCACGCGGGCGGCGCTCGATGCCCTGCTGGATCACGGCCGCCCGCAACGCGTGGACCTCTGCGTCCTGATCGACCGCGGCCATCGCGAGCTGCCCATCCAGGCCAATTACGTGGGGCGGGTGATCCAAACTTCCGACACGGAAGTGATTGAAGTGCGCCTGCGCGAAATCGACAACGAAGAAAAAGTGAAGCTCTGCGAGCGCGTAGTGTAGGGGCGCTGGGAGGGGGTAACTCCGACGACGTAACAAACCACCTCACGTGAAGGCGCAAAGCCGTAGAGACTCCCCATAAACAACTGGTCTGTTATCTTGCGGCTCTGCGCCTCTGCGCGAGATGTTCTTCATGATCTGCTGATCTCCTGAAACAAATAATAAACATTCTTGTAACGCGAAATTCTTGTTGGCTCGACATGCTATGGAGTTCGGGAGTTTCCATACGATATCTCATAGCGCGGGCAAGCGGTACCGACGGCATAAGTAATGTGCCCATTCGGTTTCAAGCACTTACAGACACGTCTGATTTCCGGAAGTTTGGAGTCAGGTTTGCGAGAGCAGCAAGGTAACCAACGATTGAGTACGATCCCCAGGTAGCGCTGATTATTGAAACTGGAATCTCCCCCCAGCAGGGGGTGTCCGAGGAGGACTATGAAACGAAAGGTGTTCTGCCATTTCAAGCGGATGCGGATCCCCCTCGCGGGCGCCGCAGTGATTCTGATCACGCTCATCGCCTTACCACTGACCAGTGAGGCGCAGCAAACCGTCGGTGGTATCACCGGGACGGTGCTCGATGCTTCCGGCGCTGCCGTACAGAATGCCACCGTGAAGGCGCGGAACGTGGCCACCAATTTCGAGGTGACCGTAAACTCGAGTTCCAGCGGGTCCTACTCCATCTCCAACCTTCCCGTCGGAACTTACGAATTGAAGTTCACGAAGGAGGGCTTCGAGACCGAGACCCACACCCAGGTTCTGGTGACGAGCGACCGGACCACGACGGTGGAAGCCAGCCTGAAAGTTGGCGCGGTCAGCACCACGGTGGAAGTGACCTCTACGCCGCTCATGAACCAGACCGACGCCACCAACGGCTATGTGGTTGATCAGCTTACCATTCAGGACACGCCGCTGGGGACTGGCAGCTTTACGCAACTGGCGATTCTGACTCCAGGCGTGCACGCGGATTTTCTGTCCGGCGCCGGCGCTAACGCCGGGCTCGGCAACCAAGCGATTTTTGCCAACGGCAACCGCGACACCAGCAACAGTTTTTCGCTGAACGGAGTCAGCACCAATAACCTCTTCAACGGAAACTCCACCAGTCAGGTGGGTGAGAACCGTTTCGTGCTCAACACGGGTGAGAACTTCGGCGCCGGCGGTTTAATTCAAACCAGCACTTCTGTGTACGGCGCAATCGGCCAGGCGCTGCCCACCCCTCCCCTCGACTCGATTCAGGAAATTGCCGTCAACGCCGCAATGTTTGACGCCACCCAAGGCAACAATAGCGGTGCGCACATCAGCGTGTTAACCAAGTCCGGCACCAATCAGATCCACGGGTCGGCCTGGGAGCAATGGCAGAACAGCGACTTGAACGCCGCGCCCTTTTTCTATAATGCGGACAACCTCCCCAACCCCTTTCTGAACCGCAACCAGTTCGGAGCTACGATTGGCGGGCCGCTAAAGAAAGACAAGTTGTTTTACTTCCTTTCCTACCAGGGAGTCCGTGTCTCCGATGCGGCGGAATCAACCAAGGACGTGGTCGTACCGCTCGGTCTAACTAACGACCGGAGTCCAGGTGGCATCGCGGCCGCCATCAACTCCACCTACGGCACGACATCGTTCACGCCCGGCCAGGTTAGCGCGACGGCGTTGAACTTACTGCAAGCCAAGCTTCCCAACGGACAATATTTGATTCCTACTCCGCAGATCACCAATGGGAACACTGCCTACACGCTCGGTTACGATGCCGTGGTTCAGGGATTCAACTCGCAGGCGCCCGTGGATCAGGGCATTGCCGATGTGGATTATCAGGTGAACGATAAGGACCGTTTGTCCGGGAAATTCTATATTCAAACCAACCCGACCACCAATCCGGTTGGCGCCGCTGGCGTGCTGCTGGGATTCGCGCAACAGCTTTCGGCGGGAAGCGACGTCGGCACCATCACCAACAGCGTCATCCTTTCCCCTAGCGTCACCTGGGAGCAGCACCTCGGCTTCACGCGCCTGCGGGCTTACGCAGTAACGGGACAGGACTTCACTCCGTCTCAGATCGGCATGAATCTGCTGGGCTCGAACACCTTCCCCCAAATCGAAATCACCACGGCAGACCCGACTGTCGGCTATGGTCTGCAATTCGGCCCCAGCACCAGCTTTGGCAATGCCGGTATGTTCCAGAATCAATGGGAAGCGGAGTCCTCCCTGAACATGGTAAAAGGGAGACACACGATCGCGTTCGGCGGGCAGTGGGACCGCGCGCAACTCAATATCATCAACAATAACGTCAGCACGGACGACGTCGTATTCGAGAACTTTCAGAGCTTTGTGGAAGGCAGCGTATACGGCGGGGATGCGTTTGCGGGTTCGGCGAGCCGGTACTACCGGTCCACTACGGCCGGCGCGTATATCAACGACAACTTCAAAGTTCGCAACAACCTGACGTTGACCGGCGGCGTGCGGTGGGATTTCGACGGGCCGCTCTCGGAGAAGTATGGCAAGCTAACCGGGTTTAACCCCGCGGCGTACGCCTACGACGCAGGCACGGATACCATCACCAACTCGGGATTGGAAATTGCCGCGAACAATCCGGGCGCCGCCACGAAGGGCGTCAGCGACTCCTTGATGACCCAACACCAGTGGGGCTTCGCGCCGCGGATCGGCATCGCCTGGACGCCCTATTCGAAGCTGACAGTACGCGCCGGATACGGAATTTACTACGATCGCGGCGAGCTCTTTAGCTACTTGTCGCCCAGTGCCGGCTCCGGGTTCAACGGACCATTCGGCGTGACGCTGGCGCCGCCCTTCGTCGAACCGGTTGCCGCAGACCGAGGAGCTTCCATTTCCACGCCCTTCGGCACGACCGCACCCACACCCCCCACGGTCAGCGCTGCTAATTTTCTTTCCTATTTGCCCAATCTGTCAGAGACCTCGTCGGGTTACTGGCCGACGGGCAACATGTTTGGCCCCTTCCTCTATGGCGGCTATGACATTAGTAACAAGCTGCCGAACACCCAGAACTGGACCCTGGACTTTCAATACCAGTTCTCCAACAACTGGCTCTTCGATCTCGCCTATGTGGGTAACCGTGGCGTGCATGAAGTCCTGCCCGTTCCCTTTAACCAGTCTCTCCTCGCCACGCCGTCGAATCCGGTGAACGGCCAGATGTATTCTTATGGTGGCTTAAGCCCGCTCAGTTCGTGCAACGCCTACTACAGTGGCGCGACACCCCTCGACCTCGAACCACTCTGCCCGCCGCCGTATTATGCCGGCAATGCCGAAGTCCGCGTGCCCTATATCGGCTATGACATGAATTCGGTGTCCTACGAAGCCGAAGGCATCTCGAGCTACCATGCCTTGCAGCTTCAGTTACGGAAGCGCCTATCCCACGGGCTGCAATTCACCGCTTCTTACACCTACTCACATGCTCTCGACGAGCAGAGCGGGCTGGGCTTGTTCGTCACGGGAAACAACCCCTTGGTTCCGCGAGATAACTATGCCTCAGCGGACTTCGACCAGACGCATGTGTTCCTGATCAATTACAGCTACACACTCCCAGCCTTCGCCAAGAACAGCAAAGCTCTCGGGTACGCCGTGAATGGCTGGACCATTGGCGGACAGACCGTGGCCCAAAGCGGCCAGCCCTATAGCGTGTACGATTATTCGGGTTCGGTGGCGGGCATCTATTACGGCACCTATGATGAGATCGGCAACCCCATCGTCCCGCTCGCAGCGGGCGTAACCCCCAAGCAGGCGGAGTTACAGGGTACGCACGGCGTCAATGCGGGCAAGCCGGTACTGAATGCCGCCGATTTTTCTCCGCAGTTCCTTCAGCCCGGACAGGACGGCGTGCCGCCCTGCGACGCGACGGGATGCGACGATTGGGAATCGGTGTTCGGGACCACGGGAAGAAATACCTTTCGGGGGCCATTCCAAGTGCGCTTCGATATGAGCGTGGCCAAGGAATTCCCGATCATCAAGGACCGCTTACGCATCCAGTTTAGGGCGGACGCGTTCAATATCTTCAACCAACCCGATTTTGACACACCGAACAACGATGTGGACTTCTTCCCCTACTACGAGGGACCTCCTTCGATCCCTCCCGAGGGCGACCTTGGGCAAATTCAACACACCATCGGAAGCTCGCGCTTTCTCCAACTCGGCCTGCACCTCTTTTTCTAAAAGTTCGCTCCCGCGCGGCCGGCACAAATACATATGTGCCGGCCGCAGACCTTTCTAGAAATAGGGATCGGGCTCCGGAACAGCCGCGCCGTCTTTGCGCGGCGAGGACGCGCCGTAATTCACCCCGGTGGCGGAATCGTGCAGAACCGCCTGCCCCCCTCCCATCGAAGTTGAATAAGCCCCGTGCAATGTAAGGACATGGCCTCGATCGGTCAGCGCCTGCCGCACCGCCTCGGGAACGCGGTCTTCGATCATGAAATTGCATCCGCCGAAATTGAGTTTGGTGAAGCGTGGAGCTTCCAGCGCCCCTTGGATATTCATCCCGTAATCCACCAGGTTCGAGACAAACTGGGCATGAGCCTGCGGCTGGTTCAATCCACCCATGATGCCGAAGCCGATGTGAAGGTCACCCTTCTGCATGAAGGCGGGGATGATGGTGTGGAACGGGCGCTTGCGCGGGGCGAGTACATCGGGCGAATCCGGGTCGAGCAGGAAGAGCGCCCCGCGATTATGCAGCAACAGCCCAAAACCCTCCACCACCACGCCGGAACCAAACGCGCCCGAGAGGCTCTGAATGAAAGACACGATGTTGCCGTCCCGGTCCACGGAGCTGAGGTAAATGGTGTCGCTGCCAAATCGGGCCGGATCGCCTGCTTGCACTTCGCAATGCGCCTTGTTCATGTCAATCGTCTGGGCGCGCTCGGCGGCGTAGGCTTTGGAGATGATTCCTGCCGACGGAACCTTTTCAAACCGCGGGTCCGCCAAGTAACGCCGCAAGTCCGAATACGCTAGTTTTTGAGCTTCCATCTTGATGTGGAGCGCGTCGGCGCTGGAAGGACCGTACTGTGCCAACGGAAAATGTTCCATGATGTTGAGCATTTCAAGCGCGGCCATGCCTTGGCCATTGGGAGGCAACTCGTAAATCGTCCAGCCGCGATACGTTGTCGAGATTGGGTTCACCCATTCCGGGCGAAAATCGGCGAGATCCGCCGCCGTCATCACGCCACCCAGGCGATCGGACGTTTTGATCAGCGCCTTGGCAATGGCCCCGCGATAAAATGCATCGGGCCCCTCGCTTGCCACCAGTTCGAGGGCGTGCGCGTAGGGGGCATTCTGAAAAATCTCGCCCGTTTCCGGCACATGTCTGTTGGGCAGAAAAGCGGCTTGGGCGTTGGGGTCGGCGTCCAGAGTATGCTGGGTGCCTTTCCACTCCGCGGCGATGATCTCGGCGACGGGAAAGCCGTTCTTGGCGTAATAGATTGCGGGCTTGAAAAGATCGGCCCATGGCAGGCGGCCGAATTTTGCGTGGAGGGCCTCCCAGCCACGAACGCATCCCGGCACTGTTACGGAGTAAATTCCCGCCGCCGGCATGCTCGTATGGCCTTTTTGCTTAAGGAATGCGGGAGTTAGCTTCTCGGGCGCCCAACCGCTCGAGTTGAGGCCAGAGAGCTTCCCGGTTTTCGCATCCCACTCGATGGCAAACAGGTCGCCGCCCATGCCGTTCATCATGGGCTCGACCACGCCCAGCACGGCGTTGGCGGCAATGGCGGCGTCGGCAGCGGAGCCTCCCCGCGCTAGAATTTGAGCTCCCGCCTGGGAGGCCAAGACTTCGCTGGAGGCCACGATTCCCTGCCGGGTAATGACCATCGAACGAGCTTGCGCGCGTCCGGGACGAACGTCCGAAGTCTGAGGGAACGTGGCAGTAGACAGGGCGGAAGCCACCACCATCCCTACTGCCAAATGCGTAAGTTTTTTGCCCATGGCGGCAGTTTACCGGCGAAGACCCGGAATAGCAAACGGTCGTGACACGGGCACTCCTGCCCGTGTTTAAGCATCTCCGCTTTCCGGCCGCCATGCCGCCACGACGCAGGCAGGAGTGCCTGCCTCGCTTCCGACCGCCTAAGCCCCGGCGGCCTTGCCCGCGAACTTCGGCGCAATTTGCTCGGCCGCAAACGTCTCGATGGACGTCGGGGTCGTGTTCTCCGCGGAACGGGGCTCGAGCGGCGCCATGTATCCGGAATTCAGGGCTTCTGCCATTTCCAGAATGAGGTCAACCATGTTGGGAGACATCCCCATCTGCGTCATGGCGGGTTTGATTTGCGCAGGCGGGAATTGCATATAGCCAAGCTGCGGTTTGCCTATCGCTTTGCCGATGACCGACGCGATTTCCTGGAAGGTCAGGTCTCGCTGCCCCTGAAGTTCGCGCACCTGTTTGCCGGTGAAATCCAGTTTCAGCAGGATTTCGGCCGCCGCCGCCCCAATGTCCTTCGTTGCAATCAGCCCAATCTTCAGGTCGTTGCGCAGTGGGCCGCCCGTCACCCCAAAGGCCTGGATAATCCCAACCTGCGGCAGGAGATTCTCCATAAAGTAGCCCGGCCGCAGGTAAACAGCGTTGAGGGCGGAAATACCCTTCAGTTTCTGCTCGAAGTTGTGCAGGCCCACCACCGGTCCCGTTTTCTCCGATCTGTCGGCGCCAACACTGCTAAGAAGCACGGCATGCCCCACGCCGGCGTTTTTGGCTGCGGCCACCAGCGCATCGCTAACCCGCTCCTGGTCCTCCCGCACGTCGGAGTTCGTCGGGTTGGGCGGAATCATCAGATAAACCGCCTTCGCGCCGCTAAACGCCCGGGTGAGCGCCTCCGCATCCGAGGCATGCGCAGCGAAAGCCTCGGCGCCCTTTTGCACGAACCGTTCCAAACGGCTGGCATCGCGGCCAATCACTCGAACTTTCTCCCCATGAGCCAACAGCTTTCCGGCAATTACGCTTCCTGTATTCCCAGTCGCACCGATAATTGCATACATGGTCACACCTCCGTACCTTCTTAGATGTACTCGAGCCGCGGAGGGTACACAGATTTGCTCGGGGGACGCAACGCGTGGCAGCGATCACAGCATGAACCGCGACACGACGATCGGGGTCCCGTCAAAGTACGCGAGATTCCCCGCAGGGGACAAGATCACTAGCCGGCGGTGAAGCCGACGGACAAGGAGTGGCCAGAGCGTCGACCTGCCGGGGTCGGATACCCTTGGGCCCGCGTTCCATCTGTTGCACCCGGGGCTACTGACCTTCGCCCTTCGGGCCGCCACCCTATCTCGAACCTTGACATGGCCCCGACGGCCACCCTCACAGCACAAACGTCCGATTGCGGGGTCGCACTTCCAGGTCTATCGGATGGGAGCAGACGCCGCCTGATTCGGACCTCGGCGCACTTGGCCTCCACCAAATGACTTATTTTCATACACTTATTGGGATAGGCGAAATACTGAAGCTATAAGGCCATTATTTTCTTCAATTTAACGGGATAGCGGGAACAAAACGGAAGAACGGGGCATTTTTGAGGTCAAACATCGATGTAACTGGTTTTGCTTTCTATAAGTAATCGGCAACTAGTCGGCTATTTTGTATAACTCGTTTGTTTTCATACACTCATTGGGATGATCCGTTTTGTCCGATATTTTTCCTTTTGTTTTCATCAACTTATTGGGAGCAACCTTCATTTTTGATGTTTTTTTGTTTTGGTGAGTGAACCTGCGTGGCATCGATAAAATGTCGCTTTCTACAGCTTTTCGAACGGTCAATTCGCCTCTGCCTTTCGCGAATTCCCGCTCGCCGGAAGCACGTACCCCAACCCGTCGCGGGCGGGCGGTTTGACTCAACCAACTATTAAGCTAGCAATTTGGCCTCCAAACCTAGCATCGCGACCGACAGATTGCCCGATGGTCAACCAAGAAAAGAGAGGTGCTCCTATTTTTTTCTCCGGGGGCCCTAGCTGCTTTTGTCTCCGTTTCGGTTGGCCTGAGGAAACTTCGCGGACTTTGACGTGGCCCTGGCACGACGATCCGGTGGCTGGATTCCTCGCACGTGATAGAATGGATTGAACACATACCCATGCGCGAATTCCCGTCGCCGCAAGAGATTCTCAAGGTTTTTCAGCGCCAGCCAGGCAAGACGTTTCGGCTGCGCGAGCTCGTCGTGGAACTCGGTCTGCGGTCGAGCCAGGCGCGCGACCTCAAAAACGCACTCAAGGTGCTCTCCCGCCTACGCCGCATCGTTTACCTGAAGAAGAATCACTTCGCGCTGGCGGATAAGGTAGCGCAGGGCTCGCTCTCCAGCCCTGCGGCTCTTCCACCGGACCAGGACGGTGACGATTCACGCCGGTCAAGGCCCGGTTCGAAGACAATCGAAAACCGGCAATCGAAAATCGGCGGTGCCGCCGTGCTGGCCCGGTCGCGGGGTTCAAACGTAACGACCGGCCGCCTGATCGGCCATCGCGATGGCTACGGCTTTGTGGTGCCCGACGCGCCGTTCGCGGGCTCCGATCAGGACATCTACATTCCCTCGGACGGCATGGGCTCCGCCATGAACGGCGACCGCGTGGAAGTGCAAGTGCTTCGCGCCAAACCCGACGGGCGCCGGGAAGGCCGCATCATCCACGTCGCGGACCGCGCCCAGAAAACCGTCGTGGGCCAGTTTCATTGCGGCCAGCGCTACAACTTTGTGATGCCATTCGATCATCGCATTCCCTTCGAAATCGTCATTCCGCGCGGGGAAGAATGGCCCGGCGGCGAGAACCCTGCTCCCGCGCCGAGCCGCGATCGCCAGTTCGGGGGCGAGTCGGAAGGCAAGGCGGCTGGACACGAAGTGATTTCCCAGCGCACGACTCGGGATTTGGAAGGCCTGGTGGTTGACGTCGAGATCACGAGCTATCCCCGCCCTTCGGCGCTTCCCCGCGGCCGGGTGGTGGAGATTCTCGGCCGGCGCGAGGAATTCGGCGTCGACGTGGAAATCATCATCCGCAAATTCCACCTGCCCCACCGCTTCCCCTCCGAAGTGCTCGCGGAGGCTGGCGCGGCGCCACAATACATCCCCGAGCTTGACCGCGAAGGCCGCCGCGATTTCCGCGGACTGCCCATCGTGACCATCGACGGCGAGACCGCCAAGGATTTTGACGATGCGGTGCTGGTGGAGTGCCCGGAGAATGGCAATTACCTGCTGCACGTCCACATTGCGGATGTTGCCCAGTACGTGCGGCCAAATACCGCGCTCGACCGCGAGGCGAGGCTGCGCGGCACCTCGGTTTATTTTCCCGACCGCGCCGTGCCCATGCTGCCACTGGATCTTTCGAACGGTATTTGCAGCCTCAACCCACACGTCGATCGCCTGGTGATGTCGGCATTGATGGAGATCGATCCGAAAGGGCGAATTGTCGAGTACGAGCTCGTGCCGGGGATCATCCGTAGCGCGGAACGCATGACCTACACGGCCGTTCGCGACATTTTGCTGGGTGAGCCGACGGCCACCGAACGCTACTCGAGCCTCACTCATCAGTTCAAGTTGATGGAAGAACTCGCGCTCATTCTCAATCGCCGGCGAGTGCAGCGCGGCTCGATCGATTTTGACCTGCCGGAGCCTGTAATTGAATTTGACGAGTCCGGCCGCATGGTGGGCATCACCCGTTCGGAACGAAACTTTGCCCACCGCATCATCGAAGAGTTCATGTTGGCAGCCAATGAAGCGGTCGCGGGATATCTTGAGGGCCGCGAAATTCCCTCACTCTATCGCATCCACGAGAAGCCCGAGGCGAAAAAGGTTTTGGAATTTGAAGAGATCGCTGCGACCTTCGGCTATTCGCTGGGAGTAGAACAGCCTGCCGCCCAGCGCTTCCGCCCGAGCAAGCGCGACGAGCGTGACCGGCACGCGCGTTTCCTTGAGCGCGTGGAGACAAAGGAACTGGAAATCACTCCGCGGCACTACCAGCGCCTCACGCAACGGCTGGAGGGCAAGCCGGAGGAGCGAATTCTCTCCTACCTCATGCTTCGCTCGCTGAAGCAGGCGCGATATTCGGAAGAGAACGTCGGCCACTTCGCGCTCGCGGCTGAAACCTATACCCACTTCACTTCGCCTATCCGCCGGTATCCCGATTTGATCGTGCACCGGATTCTCAAGGCAGCGCTGGGACGCGAGGGCGGCAGCGCGCGAGTTGCCGGTAATACTGAAGATCATCATGCTTTTCCGGGAGCGGCGAAGAAGTTAGCGCCGCGGAAACGTCACGGGACTGCCCGCCACGAGGCGGCGTTATTCAGCCCTCCGGCAACTGCCGCAGGTAGAGCCTTACCCGGCGGCGCTTTCGTGCTTCCGCTCGAACTGCACTCTCTTGGGCTGGCGACCTCCGAGGCCGAACGCCGAGCCGCCGACGCCGAACGCGAGCTGATCGAATGGAAGAAGGTCGCGTTCATGGCTCAGCACGTGGG
This sequence comes from uncultured Acidobacteriota bacterium, assembly GCA_964501985.1. Taxonomy (GTDB): domain Bacteria; phylum Acidobacteriota; class Terriglobia; order UBA7540; family UBA7540; genus Bog-366. The sequence continues at coordinate 39,270 of CAZCVY010000005.1, forward strand.
CGACGAGTTCGATGCCCTCATCATCAGCTTGATCAAGTTTGGATTCTTCGTGGAACTCACCGACCTGTTTGTGGAAGGGTTTGTCTCGCTCTCCACTTTGGGCGATGACTTTTACGTTTACCGCGAGCGTGAACGCGCCATCGTTGGCCAGCACACGCGCCGCGCCTTCCACTTGGGCGAACGAGTGCGCGTGCGCCTCGACCGCATCGATCAATCCGGCAACAAGCTGGAGTTTTCGCTCACCGAGTAGCGACGCCCTCACCGCATCAACCCTCGCAGGCGTTTTGCTAAATCAGCGCGGCCTCAATGGTCGTCCTTGCGCATTTCCCGCCGAATCGTATCGGGATCGTCGAGCGGCGCGCCGGGATTTGCCTTCAAGTCCAATCCCGGCTCACGCACCTTGGCCGGATCGAAAATACGTACATCGCTGGGCAGAGCGTCGTAGGGCGTAAAATCCGGCTGAGTGGTGAAGAAGTCGCTGAGGTCAGTGGCGGCGGCATCAAACTGGTTCAGAAAACCCAGGTGAAGGCTTAGATCAAACGTCTTGAGAATGCTGGCCATGCTGGTGTGGACGTGCGAGACATAGCCGCTTCGCGCATAGGGACTGATCACCATCAGCACGCTGCGGTGCGCATCCACGTGGTCGCGTCCGGACTGCGCGTCATCCTCGGTCACAAAAATCGCCATGTCTTTCCAGAAGGGGCTGTGCGAAAACAGTTGCACCAGTTTGCCCAGCGCCAGATCGTTATCGGCGACATAGGAGGCGTGATACGCGTATCCATCGCCGGGGCGCGGGTCGGCGGTATGGTCGTTCGGCAGCCAAATGAAGATGAACTGCGGCAGCGGCTCCTTGCCGCTCGCGTAGCGGATCTGGAACTCTCGCTCAAACTGGCCGAACCGGTATTGGTCAGAAATGTTGGTATTGAACGTGGCGTAATCGCGCGAGGTGTTTTCGAACAACGCTTCCGTCATCGGCATGTTTGTGGCCTCGCGCACCCCCGTGGGCTGGTCGCCAATGCCTTCGTCTTCTCCCGCGATTTCGAGTCCCTCACCGTAGTTGCGGAAGCTAATGTGGCCGCGCGACAGGTGCTCCCACAGCGATCCGGCCTCGAGATAGGTCTCGGGGAATGGATGGGTTGACCCGATCGCGAGGCGGCCGGGCGCATCGTCGTCAGGCTGGAATGTGAAGTGCCCGCCGTACCCAGCAGGCACTGCTGTTTCCAGGACTTCGTTGGGATAATTTCCCACCAGCCAGTGGTGGCCGTCGACGGAGACATCTCCTTCCACATAGTAATTGTCACTAAGTCCAAACCGACGCGCCAAGGCATGATGATTGGGCGTGACGTGACCGTCTTCGATCGTGGGCTCGTCCTTTTCCGTCACTTGGGCGGTTTCACCCCAGCGGGCCATCGCTGGCACCCCGTCAAAGTCCGGACCCTGCGGGTGCAGGTCGCCGAGCATTTCATCGAAGGTCCGATTTTCCTTCACGATGAAGATGATGTGTTTGATGTTTGTGCCGAGTGTGGCGGCGGTGGGGGCTGATGGAGCTGCGGCGGGTGCGGCGCCAGTCGCGCTGCCAAAGCCGTTGTTGCTAACAACCCGCTTGGTGTCCTCGCGAAGGTTCTTCTTGTCCAAGGGCCGTGCACTTGTTTGGGCGCCTTTCGAAGCATGGAGGTTGATGTCGGCCGGCAGGCGGATGATCGACACGGTCCCCTTCATGAGGTCCCCAATGTAAGTTCCCTCCGGCCCCTCCTGGAAATCGGGGCCGCCGTTGGGTCCCGCCCCGAATCCCTTGCCATTCGCCAAGTAGAGCGTTCGGTTGTCAGCACTGACCGCCACGCGAGCGGGAAACCACGCGGTGGGGATATATCCCAGAACCTCCGCCTTGCGCGCGTCCAAGACAGCGACGGCATTGATGCCGGAGCATGCAACGTAGAGCCGCTTTTCATCAGGGCTGAGCGCCATCCCGAACGGCAGTACTCCTCGCAGGCCTTTGACGGATATCGCCGGTTCAAGCAAGATCGTTTTCATCACCTTATTCGTGCGAGCGTCGAGGATCGAGATGCTGTCTTGCGCGGAGTTGGACACAAACACTTCGTTCTTACCCGCCACTACGTCCCCGGGACTCGACCCGCTGACGGACTTATCGCCAACGGGAATCCCTGTCCGGACTTTCGCCAGTACGTTGGGCTTCGCGGGGTCGTGTAGGTCGATCACGAAAACAGAGTTCGAGTCGGGGACGTTGGGATCGCCCAAACCGGCAATCTGCTTACCCTCCACGGTCGCGCCTTTCTCGGCTTCAGGCGAGGGAAAACCGAAGGCCGGAAATTCCAAGCCCGTCGTCCTCGGGTTTTTGGGATCGAACCCAGGCACCACCGAGTACTGAAACATCCCCACGTTGGAAACGTAGGCGCGCTTTCCGTCCGGCGAAAGCGCCAGCCCGAATGGCATTCGACCCACGGGAATGCTGGAGAGAATCTGCTTCGATTGTGTATCCACAACAACCAGCCGGAAATGCGCGAGGTCGAGCACCAGCAGTTGGCGGCCATCCCGGGTGAGCAGAATGGCGCCGGTGAGGCTGTCCTTGTACGTGGCGCCGAGATATGTCCCGTCGAGGCTGAACCCGCCGAGGCGTTGGTGTGTCACGAGGTCGAAAATCCCGATCTTCCCGTTGTCGCCTTCCGAAATGTAGAGCGTGTGATTGTCAGGAGCAACTGCGGCGCCCAAGAAAACGCTCTGCGGGTCAGCATCGGCGGAATCAAACCCGGGAGGAATCTGCGCCACCTGAGGTTGCGGATCGCCGAGGCCGGTAATGATCGAGACCGAAAACGGCTTCGTCCCACTATTGACGGTGACCAGCGTCCTGCCATCCGGGCTGAGGACCAAGCCGTATGGGTGAGGCGCAACCTTTACCTGTTTGCCGAGAGGCGTGACCAACCGCCCGCTGGGGAGGACGGTCTCGCCGTCGGGATCGATCTTGGTCTGTCGACTTCCCGCTGGCGCCGATAAAGAAGGGCCGGCAATCTGCTGCGAGTTGCCCGCCTGCGGCCATCCAGCTTGACCGTTTAGGAACAAAAGTGCGATTACAAGGATATATCTCGGCCGCATCCTTCGGTCCTCCACAAATGAGTTAGCATTTGCCGCGAATCATAACACGGATGAATTACAGAAATGTGAAGGAGGCATCGCCCCTTGGTTCGGAGCCGCAATTCGGCGCATAATAGGCGTCGCCCTCGCGGCGGATTACCATGCCTGCGAACCTGACCCCGGTCTATCTGGAAGCGGAGAGACGCTTCAAGAGCGCGAAGTCGACGGAGGAGAAAGTCGCGGCCATCGAAGAAATGATGGCCACCATTCCGCGCCACAAGGGCACGGAGAAAATGCAAGCGGACCTGAAGCGGCGGCTCTCCAAGCTGCGCGCTGAGCAGGCCCGCCGGCCCACCAGCCGCATCGACGTCATTCATCGAGTGGAAAAGGAAGGTGCCGGACAGGTGGCGATGGTGGGGCCGCCCAACAGCGGCAAGTCGCTGTTGGTGCGCCGGCTCACCCATGCTACGCCGGAAGTGGCCGACTATCCCTTCACCACGCGCGTGCCGCTGCCGGGAATGATGCCGTTTGAAGACGTGCAGATCCAATTGGTGGATTTGCCTCCGGTGCATCCGGATTTCCCTGAGTCGTGGCTTTATCAGATCATCCGCAACGCCGACGCTGCCTTGCTGGTGGTTGACCTGAGCGACCCCGACCTGCTGGAGGATCTCGAGACCACGCTCGGCCAGTTGGCGAGCTCCAAAGTGCAGCTCGACCAAGGCGAATTACCGAGCGCGCCTGGGTGGCTTCGCAAGCGCACGCTGCTCGTGGCCAACAAGATCGACGTTACCGGCGCACCCGAGGACTTGGATATTCTGCGCGACCTGTACGGCCAGCGGTTTGCCCTGACCCGAACCTCCGCGGAAACCGGCGAGGGTCTTGATTCTCTTCGCCGTGCGGTGTTCGAGTTGCTGGACGTGATTCGCGTCTACACCAAGGCGCCGGGGAAGAAATTGGAGCGGGTCGCGCCCTATATCCTCAAGCGCGGCTCGCGCCTCATCGACCTCGCCGGCCACGTGCACCAGGATTTTCTGGCTCAACTCAAGTATGCTCGACTCTGGCGCGAGGGTCGGTTCGATGGCCAGATGATTAATCGCGATCATGTGCTCGAAGATAGGGACGTGGTCGAATTACATCGGTAAATCGGATGATCGGGAGATCGAGCCATCGGGACATTTCGTGTTCGATTTTGCTGTAATCAACTATTGGGGAGGAAACAAGAGATGAGCAGTTTCATCATAGAGTACTACTATAAGGTTCTGCCGGGCGCTGGCGCCGAGTGGTTGGCGCTTTACAAGAAGAACCACAATCCCATTCTGCAACAACTCATCAAAGAGGGAATACTTTTGAGCGAGAAACTTTACGAGCGGCGCTTCCACGCAGAGACGCCGGCGTGGGATTACAAGATCGTCATGGTTTGGCGCGACTGGGCGGCGCTGGAAGAGGCCCATCATCGCGATCCGCAGATCAAGCGCGAGCTTTATCCTGACCAGGAGGAGCTGGCCCGCCAGGAAAAACGGCGCTGGGAGATGACCACCGGCCATTGGGACGATGTGCTGAAAGAGGTGCCGCTCGACTGAAGCTGCCGTGAGTCTGCCAACCCATCTGGCGACGTGCTACACTCGTCGGTCCGCTGGCGTCCAGTCACGGTTGAGTGCGGTTCCAAGCCCCAGTTTTTGGAGTGCTACCCATGAGAATCAAACTATCCTCGCCGGAAAATGTCATTGTGGAGGCCGCAGTTTTCGCTCTGATCGTTCTCCCGCTGCTTGCCGCGCAGCCGCAAGACGCTTCAACAGAGTCGCCCAAACAAGACACGCACGGGATCGTGGTGGCCAACATCGACACTTCCGTCAAGCCCGGCGACGATTTTTACCATTACGTCAACGGCGGGTGGATTAAGCGCACGGAAATTCCATCCGACCGCGGCGGCGTCGGTGTCTTCACCCGCTTGGCCGACCTCAGCGACAAGCGAACCGTTAGCCTGATTGAGGAGGCAGCGAAGGCCAACGCGCCGAACGGTTCCAACGTGCGCAAGATTGGCGAACTGTATAACTCGTACATGGACGAAGCTGCCATCGAGGCGAAAGGCCTCGCACCGCTACGACCACACCTCGAATCCATTGCCGCCATCCGGAACAAGCGCGAGTTGGCCCGAGCTTTGGGTGAGAGCCTCCGGGCCGACGTCGACGCGCTGAATAACACGAACTTTCACACCCCCAACCTTTTCGGGTTGTGGGTCGCACCTGGCTTCAATGATTCGGAACACTATGCCGCCTACCTCTTGCAAGGCGGATTGCAATTGCCTGACCGCGAATACTACCTGGCAGACGATGAGCGTATGCGTGACCTCCGCGCCAAATACCAGGCTCACGTTTCAACCATGCTCAAGCTTGCGGGCTTCACGGACACAGACGCTCGCGCCGCGCGCATCGTGGCGCTTGAGCACGCCATCGCGGAAAAGCACCTTAGCCTGGCTGAGAGCGAAGACATTCATAAGGCCAACAACACTTGGACGCAGCCCGACTTTGCCGCCAAAGCTCCCGGCCTCGACTGGACGGAGTACTTCCGCGGCGCCGGCCTCAGCAAGCAGGCGAGCTTTATCGTCTGGCAGCCATCAGCCTTCACCGGGGAATCCGCTCTCGTCGCTTCTACTCCGGTCGACACGTGGAAGGATTGGCTGGCGTACCACCTGATTGAAGCCTGCGCGGGGGTGTTGCCCAAGGCGCTCAATGATGAGCGCTTCGCCTTCTTCGGCAAGGTACTCACCGGCACGCCGGAACAGCGTCCGCGTTGGAAGCGCGGAGTCGATTTGGTCAACGGCCTGCTCGGCGACGCCGTGGGCCAAATCTACGCGCAGCGATACTTTCCGCCGGAAGCGAAGGCTGAGGCGCAGGCGATGGTCGCGAACATTATCGCCGCATTCCGAAAGCGCATTGAGGCGCTCTCGTGGATGGCCCCTGCCACCAAGGCCGAGGCGCAGGCCAAGCTCACTACCCTTTATGTCGGCATCGGCTACCCGGAGACTTGGCGCGACTACTCTGGATACGACGTCAAGGCAAACGACATCTTCGGCAACGTCTGGCGCGCCAATCTGTTTGATTACCACCGCGCGGTGGCACGCCTGGGCCTTCCGATCGATCGCCACGAATGGTCCATGACGCCGCAAACTGTGAATGCCGTCAATCTGCCGCTGCAAAATGCGCTGAATTTTCCCGCGGCCATTTTGCAACCTCCGTTCTTCGATCCGCAAGCCCCTGCCGCATTCAACTACGGCGCCATCGGCTCCGTCATCGGTCACGAAATCAGCCACACGTTTGACAATGAAGGCAGCGCGTTCGACTCCAAAGGGCGTGTGCGCAATTGGTGGACGGACGCCGACCTCGCCCATTTCAACGCGGCTACCGCGCGTCTCGCGGCACAATATGATGCTTACAGGCCCTTCCCCGACCTCGCGGTGAACGGGAAGCAGACGCTCTCAGAAAACATCGCCGACGTCGCAGGCATCTCGGCCGCATACGATGGCTACCGCGCCTCACTCGCGGGCAAGACCGCGGCGACGCAAGACGGCTTTTCAGGCGATCAGCAATTCTTCATCGCCTTCGGGCAGAACTGGGGCTCGAAGGCGCGCGAAGCGATGCTCCGCCGCCAAGTGCTGACGAACGAGCACGCCCCTGCGCAATACCGCGCCGATACCGTCCGAAACATCGACGCATGGTACTCGAACTTTAATGTCCAACCCGGAGAGACGCTCTACCTTGCGCCGGCGGACCGCGTGCGGATCTGGTGAGGCATGTTGCGGGGTTGTGCGCATCAACCACTCAGGAACGAAAGCAAGTCAAAAGGCAAAGTGCAAAAGGCAAAAGTGAAAAACCTCTGCTGACTGTGACCGAGAGATGGAAAAGACAGTTCGCATGGATTTCTCTGGCCGCGATGCCTTGCTGTTGAGTTTATTGTGGGGTATACTCCACAGTATGGAAACCGTCCAAGTAGTCCTAGGTTCAACACTTCTCCGTGCCGCCGACGGAGCCGCCAAGCGCGCTCGGATGAATCGCTCAGCGCTGATCCGCGAGGCGCTTCGCGAGTACCTGAAACTCCTCGAAACGCGAGAACTTGAGGCCCGCGACCGCGCGGGCTATGCCGAGCATCCCCAGGACTCTGCTGAGGCGGTGGATTGGGAGCGGGTGGCAGTATGGCCGGAGCAATAGCACGCGGAGAAGTGCGGCTTTATCAATTCCATCCTCCAGACAAGCAAAGACCCGTGGTCGTGCTCACGCGGGAGAGCGCAATCCGGTACTTGTCGACCGTCGCGGTGGCGCCTATAACTTCCACCATTCGGGGGGTGCCGTCCGAAGTGAGTTTGAACGAAGGTGACGGAATGAAGGGGCCCTGCGCCGTCAATCTGCACAACGTCATCTCCGTGTCAAAAGCTCATCTGGGCCGGCGAGTAGCAGTACTCCAACCGGAGCGGATGAAGGAGATCTGCGGCGCATTGGGCTTCGCGCTCGGTTGTGGCTCGTAACGGGTTGACGGCGTGGCCCCGTGCTTCCTGGCGGGTTAGGCTGTCACAACCGGTACCCACTCCGCTAAAGGCGGTTTCGCCGACGCCCAAGGCTATGGGCAATTTGGGTGGGCAGTGGCTGCGTTGCTCCAAGGGGAATTGGCAGAACTGGCGCCGCCCCCGCCACCGACCGTCGAGGCGGCGAATTTCTCCGGCGTGCCCGGGGGGTCGTCGTTGTTGTAGGTGCACGCATTCCCGCGAGTGGGTTTAACTCCCAATGAGTTGTCATCCGCACTGAAGGACGAGAAGACGGCTGCCGCCCACTTCCAACGGATGGAGACATCCGCTGTATTGCTGGCGAATGATTCGCTCCAATTCACCAAGTTAATCCCTCCTTGCAAGCCTGACGTGGGGACGGGGAAAGAAACGCCCGACAGGAAAACCTCGTCACTTCCGCTCGTGGGAACCGTGGTCTCCCAGGAGTTCGTTCCAGGGTCAAACTTCGTCGAGGCGCAACTGACGGAAGACGAGAAAGTGACCATCGCGTTGGGGACATGAAGAATGTAAGCATTTCCGTTCGCCTGGAATTGGATGAACCCGCCCTGAAACTGCAGGATCGTTCCGTCGTGTATTCCGCTGGCGCTGAAATTGGCGTTAAACCAAATCGAGCCGCCCGGCATCGGCGTGCCACGAACGGTGGCGGCGATCAAGCTGGCCTCGCGGCACGGCGAGGGAGGAACCAGCGTTGACAGGTCGTCAATCGTTCCGCTGATCGTGCCCGGTGTGTCGACCAACGTTGACAAGTGGGTCTTCCCCACAGCGAGGATCAAATTCAGATTTCCCGGGCCCGAGGCAAATTGCGACGCGAGAGAGCCATCGGTGGCTTCGAACGTTCCCGTGAGATGGGCAGCAACCACACCTTGGTCTTGCAGAAAGGAGGTGAAATGCGCCCGCCCTTCCAAAGTTCCCTTCGGGGAGGTGTAGCTAAACGAGATGGCGGACGATTGCTCGACCGCAAAGAGTCCCACCCCCGTGGACGCAACTAACCTGAAGGGTCTCGGACTGGCAGACGAAAATTTGTACGTCCCCACCGACCTTTTTTCAGCCGCCCTCGTGGCGTCGCCCTCCATCGTGCAGACACCGCCGTTGCAGTTCTGCCAAACAACATTGATCACTTGCGTGCCGGTTCCCTGAAAGACCATCTCGCTCTTCGAATTACCAAGGGCGATGGTGTCCTGGGCAAAAGCCGTGGGCCCGGCGATGGACCCGAGAAAAAGGGCCAGGTGCAGGGTGAAAATAAACTTCGTCCGCATCATCATTGGTTGTCCCCTGAGTCCATAATATCCAGCATCCATCGGCGATGGAAGTGCGCGGGATCAGCGCAGTTCTGACTGTGGCCGTGTCGCTTCTCGCGCTCCCGCGGCAACCCAAAGCCATAAATCCCGATGTGAGAAACGGCGTTATCGTTGCCTTGTCCCATGCAGGATTGCGGTAAGCTGTGTGTGACTCGGTGGAGTGCGGGAAAGCCGCAGACGTTGAAGGCAGGTCCGCGCTTCTCGTTCTGCAAGGGCGGTTTCCATGAAGGATCAGCTTATTCGGCTCGGGATACTGGTGGCGCCAATGTTGCTAATTGGGATCGAATCGCTCCCGCACGATTTGGTGATGCAGCGAGCGGCGCCGGCCGAGCAGGCAAATTCCGCCCCCAACACCAATCCCCAATGGGCGGCAAACCTTCATCCGGATAATGCTTTCTCCACAGCGGTCCGAGATACGTTGGCCGGACATCGCAGCGCCTGGATTCTGTGGCTCGAAAATCCCGATGCCGCCGCCGGGCACAACCAGGAGAGTTACAAAACGGTCCTGGAAGCACTCGGGTATGAGGTAAAGATCTTAGATAATCCCGAGTTCCATCGGGCGCCCAGCGCAAACGACGTGCTTCTGATTGTTCCCCAGGCCGTCGGTAAGCGGCTGACCGAGCCGCAACAACACCGGATTATCCAGTATCTCCGGTCGGGAGGAGGAGTGGTTGCTGACGGCGAGCAGGCTTGGCTCGAGCAGATTGGATTTAAGTTTGCCGGCGTTCCGATGAGGGTATCGTCGGTCGCCGATCCTCGCCATTCCGAAATCAAATTGACCTGGCGCCCCGAAGAACCTGTGGCGCGATTTACGGCACCCGGCGACGTCCGCAAGTTGATGGTCGAAAATGGCAGCGGACAACCAGTGGCGCTGGCCGGCTCGTTCGGGCGCGGCCGCTTCGTTTATCTGTCGGCGAGTCTCGACACCTACACGAACGAGGGCACCAGCCACTACCCCTATTTTCCCGAGTATCTCAGCACGACATTCGGAGCGACGAACCCTCGGCGCAGCAGTCGCCTGGAGGTGTACTTCGATCCCAATTATCGCTTAGGGATGGATCTCAACCGGCTGGCAGCCAACTGGCACGATTCGGGGATCGGCACGATTTATGTGGCGGCATGGGTGTTCAACCGGAATTTTTCCTTTGCCTACGATGACTTGGTTCGCGCCTGCCACCGCAACGGCATTGCCGTTTACGCCTGGTTCGTGTTCCCCATGATCACTCCGAAGATGTGGGATGATCATCCGGAATGGCGGGAGAAGACAGCCACGGGCGCCGACGGCAACGTCGGCTGGCGCTATTTGATGAACTTTCAGAATCCCGACTGTTTTGACGCCGCGATGGCTTGGATGAAAGGCCTCCTGAATTCCAGTGATTGGGACGGCGTCAACGTTACGGAATTGAATTTCGACGCGGACTTCGTGGATTATCTACGCCCGGATAAGTTTGTACCGATGAACGACATTGTGCGGGCGGACTTCAAGAAGAAGGCGGGCTTTGACCCCATCGAGCTGTTCCAACCGGACTCGTCCCACTACTATAAAAAGAGCCCGTCCGGAATGACCAAGTTCCAGCTTTACCGCGAAGACATTGTGGTGGATTGGCACCGGCGCGTGCTGGCGGAACTGGAACCTTTGTGCAAACCGCGAGGATTGGAAATCATCGTCACCATGCTCGATGGCCTGCATGACGACTATGTGCGGCCGGCGCTCGGTGTGGACTCGCGCCGGATTGCCGCCCTGATGCGAGACTTTCCTTTTACGCTGCAAGTTGAGGACCCCGCGCGTTTCTGGATGATGCCTCCGGAACGTTACCGGCGGTTCGCGGAAACTTATCTCAAGCTGGTTCCCGACCCCCATCGCCTGATGTTTGACGTCAACGTGGTGGATAACCGGGACATCACGAATACCCATCTGCCCTCCAAAACGGCCACGGGCACCGAACTCGCGTTGACGCTTCTGAGCGCGGCGGCGACGTCCGGACGAGTAGCCCTATATTCCGAATATTCCGTATCCCCCAAGGACTGGGACATCATCCAGATGGTATTGGGCCGCCCCACTTCAATGCTAGGTTGCCGGTAGTGTCGTCCTACGGGTAGGAAATTGAGGCGACAAAACCCAAATATTTCGCCCTCCGTCGGGCATTTGGTCCGCGCTTGGCTTCCAATTGGACGGATTGTTGCTCGGATATTACATGGAGAAGTATCCTTGCGTGGTAACACGCACACGAATGGGCTATGGCAGGACCCCATCCGAAAAGCTGGCCAGGAACGCTAGGTGGCACGTCGCGGGTGGTAGATGGGTCTGAAGGCGCGGTCGGCGTTACGAGACAGAGGAATTGCGATTCCAAGGCGTGAGGCGATCCACCAGTCTGCTATTCAAGGCCGAAAAGAGGGGCACAGACCGGCCAAGGCAATGAAAAATGAAGGTTCATCCGGGGATGTTGATGAAAAGAAAGAAGGACAGGTATCAGGTGTCAGGGGCCAGGTGTCAGGGGCCAGGTGTCAGGGCTAAGCCTCACGGGTACCCGGCCAATGTGAAAGGTGCTTGATGGAGAAAATAGTCAAAAATGAAGGTTCATCCGGGGATGTTGATGAAAAGAAAGAAGGACAGGTATCAGGTGTCAAGGGCCGGGTGTCAGGGCTAAGCCTCACGGGTAGCCGACCAATGTGAAAGGTGCTTGGTGGAGAAAATAGTCAAAAATGAAGGTTCATCCGGGGATGTTTATGAAAAAAAAGGATTGGCTGGCAGAACATCGGTCAGAAAACCAGCTCATTTCACGAAAATGCCCCAATCGAGAGCCATTTGAGTCGAGCCGGTCGGGCTTTTGGCCGAAACTGCAGCGATTGTGCGGCTATCGAGACGAAGTAGGTTCCATGTTGCGTGCAACCGGCATCCTGCCCCTGAAGCGGTGTGGCCGAGACGGCCATCACAGAATCGCTAAATCGCTCAATGATCCGATGACCCGATCGCCGGATGGCCCGATGTCCCGATCGAGTGCACCTTCCTTGTCAACTCAGGCGGTGGGCCTTACAATAGGAAGGATGGAGTCTCATCGGTAGGGCAATCTATATACTATGGGAAATTATCTACAATTCGCATTAGGCAAGGTTCTGGGAACGAAAAACGAACGTGAATTGAAGCGGCTTGGCGGGCGCGTGATTGAAATCAATGCCTTCGAGCCGGAAATGCAGGGGCTCTCCGACGCCGAGTTCCCCCTGCGCACGAAGCGGCTTAAGGAACGCCTGGCTGGTGGAGCTTCGCTCGACGAGATCCTTCCCGAGGCCTTTGCCCTTTGCCGGGAAGCGGGACGCCGCACGCTGAACATGCGGCACTTCGACGTGCAACTCCTCGGCGGCATGGTGCTGCATGAAGGCAAGATCGCGGAAATGAAGACGGGCGAAGGCAAGACGCTGGTGGCCACGCTCCCTTGTTACCTGAATGCGCTCGAGGGTAAGGGCGTACACCTCGTCACCGTGAACGATTACCTGGCCAAGCGCGACGCCGCTTGGATGGGACCGATCTACCGCTTGCTGGGTCTGAGCGTCGGGGTGATCGTCCACGACCTGAGCGACGACGAACGGCGGGCCGCCTACGGTTGCGACCTCACCTACGGTACCAATAACGAGTTCGGGTTCGACTACTTGCGCGACAACATGAAGTTCGACCTCAAGGACTACGTCCAGCGGCCGCACCATTACGCCATCGTGGACGAGGTTGACTCGATCCTGATTGACGAGGCGCGCACCCCGCTGATTATTTCGGGCTCGTCCGACGAAGCCACCGACAAGTACTACCGCGTGGACAAGGTCATTCCCCATCTGATCGAAAAAGAGGACTACGAGGTTGACGAGAAGCGCCGCCAGGCCACGCCCACCGAGTCCGGAATTGCCAAGGCCGAGAAGCTGCTGGGACTCGAGAACCTCTACGACCCCGCCAACATCGAGTTCAATCACCACTTCCAGCAGGCGCTGAAAGCTCACACCCTCTTCAAGCTGGACAAGGACTACGTGGTAAAGGACGGCGAAGTCATCATCGTGGATGAATTCACGGGCCGCCTGATGCCTGGCCGCCGCTGGAGTGACGGTCTGCACCAAGCCGTCGAGGCCAAGGAAGGCGTTAAGATCGAGGGTGAGAACCAGACCCTCGCCACGGTCACCTTCCAGAACTATTTCCGCATGTACGAAAAACTGGCGGGCATGACCGGCACGGCGGAAACGGAAGCGGCGGAATTCGAGAAGATTTACAACCTGGAAATCGTCATCGTCCCGACGAACCGCACCCTGATCCGGCACGAATACCCCGACGTGGTTTACCGGACGGAGCGCGAGAAGTTCAATGCGGTGATTGAGGAGATTCAAGCCGATCACCTGTGCGGCCAGCCGGTGCTGGTGGGCAGCATCGCCATCGAAAAGTCCGAGCGCTTGAGCTCGGCGCTGAAGAAAGCTGGTGTCGTGCCCGCCACTCTGCAACAACTTGCCAAGCAAGCGGGCCTCGAAGGCCCGAAGCTGAAGATATGGGTGGAGCGTCTGGCGCAATCCCCCAATCCGGCGCTCGATTGGCTGACGCGCGCGGGGGTGGGAGTCTCGACCGTAAAGGAAATGCTGGGCCAGGGCCGGTACCAATCCCTGGCGTCGGGAGCCAACGGCACACGCCGGACTTTCCTCGAAGCCGTGCTGAAGCATGCGCCCCGCGGATACCCCTATAACGGCCTGCCTGCCGCTGACGAATCGATTCTTCCCGACCTTGTTGCACTTGCAAATAATACCGAGGAAAAGTATCTTCCGGTTCTGGATTATCTTATCGAGCATCGGTGCCAGCCGGCGCGCGTGGCGGAGGTTTTGGGCCTGAAAGAAGTCCGGCATAACGTGCTGAATGCCAAGCAACACGAGCGCGAGGCGCTGGTGGTGGCGCAAGCCGGGCGCGTCGGCGCGATCACCGTGTCCACCAACATGGCCGGCCGCGGCACCGACATCCTGCTGGGCGGCAATCCGGAAACCATGGCGCGCGAGGAATTCCGCAAGGCGCCCGAGAAGTATCGCGAACAGGGCATCAGCCCCGATCCTCCCGAGCGGCCGCCGGAAGGCTCAGAGACGGACGTCTTCGGCGCGTACGTGGAAGCCTACGCCGCCTGGAGAAAACAGTGGGGAGAATTCGTGGACCGCTTCAAAGCGGTCACTGACGCCGAGCACGCCAAGGTGGTGGCACTGGGAGGGCTGCACATCCTCGGCACGGAGCGGCACGAGGCGCGGCGTATCGACAATCAGTTGCGCGGGCGCGCCGGCCGCCAGGGCGATCCCGGGTCCTCGCGCTTCTACCTCTCGCTCGAAGACGACCTGCTACGCATTTTCGCCGGCGAGCGCATTTCCAGCATCATGCACAAGCTGGGCATGGAAGAGGGCGTGCCCATTGAATCGCGCCTGATTTCGAAACGCATCGAGGCCGCTCAGAAAGCCGTTGAGGCCCAGAACTTCGAATCGCGCAAACATCTGCTTGAGTACGACGATGTGATGAACAAGCAGCGCGAGACCATTTACGGTTTGCGCCGCCAATTGCTGGAAGGAAGCGACCAAAAAGAGTTCGTAATGGAGGCGGCCGACCGTGTAGTGGAGTGGCTGGTGGAGAAATTCTGCCCCAAGGACCAGCACGCTGACCAGTGGAACACCAGCGGCCTGCGCACGGAATTCTGGGGAAGGTTCGGAGTCGACCTGAAGCAGCACGAGCTTCCATACGATCCCAAGCGCCTCGACGATCTCAGCTCTCAGCTCAAGGAACTCGCCCACAAGCACTACGACGAACGCGAGACCGTGTGGGGCGGCGAGCGCATGCGGATGCACGAACGCATGATTATGCTGCAGGTGGTCGACGGCCAGTGGAAAGACCACCTGCTGGCCATGGATCACCTGAAGGAAGGCATCGGCCTGCGCGGTTACAGCCAGCGCGATCCTCTCGTCGAATACAAGCGCGAATCCTTCGAGATGTTCGAAGCCTTGATGGACCGCGTGGAAGATGAAACCCTGCGCTACCTCTTCCTGATGCGCACCCCCGACGAAGAAGAGGAAATGATTCGCCAGTACCAGCAGCGCAAGCGGCGTGAACAGCGCGAAATGCAAATGGTGGGCGCGGGGGCGGTGGAGAAACCAAAGCAGGTCATTCGGCGCGAAAAGATTGGCCGCAACGATCCCTGCCCTTGCGGGAGCGGGAAGAAATACAAGAAATGCCACGGAGCGGGAGGGCCGGTGGCCACCGCGCCGGCCGCTGCCGGAGGCAAGGGCGCAGGGCCGGAGAAACCCGCGGCGAGCGCCAAAGCGTAGGGGTGAAGCTCGTACCTTGCCTTGGCCGATTACCGCACAATCGGGCTCAGAGGTTACGGTAAGCGTTTCGACTACAAGCCGGCAACGAATGTCCGGAGATACCCGAGGTAATTCTCGCCGCCCGCTTCCATCAAATCATTGTGGCCCGCCCCTTCGATCGAGTAGAAGTGTTTGGGCTCAGGCGCTGCGGCAAAAAGCTGCTGGCCCATTGCGAACGGCACCACCTTATCACGCGTGCCGTGGACAATGAGAATCGGCGCGTGCACACTGCGAATCTTTTGGAGCGAGTTGAATCGGGACTTCGCGGCGTATCCGAGAAAAGGAATCGCAAACATTCGCTGCGCCATCGCCGGCGCGCTCGTGAAGGAACTCTGGACGATCAGCCCGCCACACTGCCGTCGGGACGCCAGATTCACCGCTACTGCGCCGCCGAGGGAATGCCCGTAGATGATGATGTCCTGCGCGCGAAAATGGCGCTGGTTTATCAGATAGTCGTAGGCCGCGACGGCGTCGCGGTAAACTCCCGCTTCATCGGGGCTGCCTTCGCTTCGCCCGTAGCCGCGATAATCGACGGCGAGGATGTTGACCCCGATCTTTGCGAGCCGTCTCAGATGCGGAAGGTCGTATCCGATGTTTTCCGCGTCGCCGTGAAACCAGAGGAGGAGTTGCTTGGAGGCGGGGTTCGAACGGTAGAAGGCGTTGATTTTGACGCCATCAGACGTTTGCAGCCAGACGTCATCAACATCGCCTTCGTAGGTTTGAGGTGGTGGGAACCCCTCGGGGTAGCGTGGCGGAAAGTAGATCAGCCGATTTTCGATAACCCTGATGGCGACGAAAAGAATTGCCAATCCGGCCACGATTGCCAGCAGCACCACCTTCAAAAGCCTCTTCAACTTCGCGGCGCTCTCCATCGCCTTCCGACCTGCGGCGGCGCTCGTTCGAAGTGAGACCCGGCCTCATCCCCTTGCGGAGTGAGGCCGGGCCCTAGGGGTTATTGGCCGTCGTCGCCGCCGCCATTACCGTCGGGTGAAATGACCACGAATAAGCCATTGCCCTGACGGTTGACTCGCAGCAGCGTCTGCCCTTTGGCTTGAGCGGCGAGTTTGTTGAAGTCCGTGACGTTGCGCACCGGTTGCCGATTGATGCTTTCGATCACGTCGCCTTCCTGAAGCCCGAATTGAGCCGCGGGGCTATTCGGGTCAACCTGGACGATGATCACGCCAGTCACATTCGGCGGTAACCCGGCTTGATCGCGGAGCGAAGAGGTGAGGTTTTGCACATCCAAGCCGCGCAGCGTCCCCTGCTGAACACCGCCACCACCCGTACGCGCGTTGAGATCGGAAGGACGCTCGCCAAGCGTTACCTTAAAGGTCATCGGTTGGCCATCGCGCAGGATGTCCAAGGTGACCACGGCGCCGGGGCTCAGATTCGTGATCTGGGCGGTAAGCTGGCCGGCATCGCCAATGATCTCGCCGTTGAGTTTGCGAATGACGTCCCCCGTCTTGAGCCCTGCTTTGTCGGCAGGCCCTCCCGCGGTCACGTCCTGTGCGAGGGCGCCAGCAGAATCCGGAACCTTGAATTGCTTCGCCAAATCGTCAGTCAAATCCGTGATCTGGACGCCAAGGTATCCGCGGCTTACCTTGCCGGTTTTGATCAAATCCTCCATGATGTGCTTCGCCATATTCGAAGGAATGGCAAACCCGATTCCGACGAAGCCGCCTTCGCCGCCTGGCCCCGAATTCCCGCTCAGAATTGCGGTGTTAATGCCAACCACCTGTCCGTGGATGTTCACCAGACCGCCGCCGGAATTCCCCGGGTTGATCGCGGCATCGGTCTGGATGAAGTTTTGAAATACTTCAATCTGCCCGCTGGCACGCTTCAACGCGCTCACGCTGCCTCGGGTCACGGTGAAGTACTGGCCAAAGGGGTTCCCAAATGCCATGACCGTGTCGCCCACCTTGAGCTGGTCGGAATCGCCAAAGGACGCGGTGGGCAGGCCGCTCCCATCAATCTTGACGACGGCGACATCCGTCTGCGGATCGGCCCCGACGACTTTACCCTTAAAAGTCCGTTTGTCGGAAAGGGTCACCGAAATTTCGGTGGCCTTGGCGATCACATGGTTGTTCGTCACAATATACCCATCGGGCGAAACAATCACGCCGCTGCCGAGCGCGTGCTCGCGCTGCTCGCGGGGAACCTGCGGAAACATGTTCCCAAAGAATTGCCGGAAAAACGGATCGTTCAGAAAAGGCGATTGCTGAACCTTGGTAACCTGCGTGGACTGAATCGCCACAATGGCAGGAGTAACTGCTTTGGCGATGCGCTCGTAAGCCTGGTTCTGCCGCTCCAAGACATCGATGTCAGGCCCATCCAGTTCCTTCCCTTGGGCCATGGCAAAATCCGGAAAAACGTGATGCCCCTGGTAGAGCATGAACGATAACCCCAGAGTGAGGACACCGATCAACGTGAGGCTTAAACCTCTCAAGTTTTCCCGCAAGAATCGTCTGTCAAATCGCATACAATCTTCCTCCTTCAGGCGACCGGTGAAGCCTCTTTGCCGGATAGCCCGGCTCGTTGTCATCTCGGTCGTGGCATTCGCGCGAGATCAAGTCCCCTCGACGCGTCAAGAAAATCATCATAGCCGTTTCAATACAGATGATCCCAGAGCAACTCATAATCAAGCCCCTGAATTATTAGACGGAATTCCTTTGTTTATGTCATCAAGGTGGGTAGTACGTCAATTCCTTCACGTGATCTTTCTCCCGGACGGCTACCTACTATCGCT
This sequence comes from uncultured Acidobacteriota bacterium, assembly GCA_964501985.1. Classification (GTDB taxonomy): domain Bacteria; phylum Acidobacteriota; class Terriglobia; order UBA7540; family UBA7540; genus Bog-366. Next base: position 57,310 of record CAZCVY010000005.1, read on the forward strand.
CAGTAACCCTTATGTCAAACCCCTACTATCATTGATGCTTAATTATGGAATAAGGGTTTACCGCATGTGCCCGACAGGGTCACATTCTTCATCCCAAAATCTTGCCACGAACGGCGGTCATCTGTCCATCATACCCGGAGGCGAGTGGTGTCCCAATTTGAACCAAACGCCGCTATCTTGGCGGCTCCTGTGCCGGCTGGAAGCCGGCGCTACGCCTCAAATTAGGACACTACCCGGAGGCGCATGTTGTCACTGATTGTGATCTTTAGTAGTATCCAGCCCCTTGGAGACTGGAGTGCCGATTAAAGCGCGACAGGAGAGGAATATCTGACGGTTCATCAAGCCTGCGGCTGCTAAACTACCTGATGAACGGAATCTTCCGCGGCTTGGCCCGGCAGACCGATAACCCATGATGCGTTCGCTCAGGCGTCTGTTCATCTTGCCCTTATTCATCCTGCTCCTCGTAGCTGTGGGCGGGGGGACATGGCTATGGTGGCGCACGCGTGCAAGCCTTCCTGTCCTTGAGGGCGTTGTCTCCGCTCCCGGGTTTTCCGCGAAAGTGGAAATTCTGCGCGACGCTCGCGGCGTTCCCCACATCCGCGCCCAGACCCTCGCGGACGCTTTGTTCGCTCAGGGTTATGTGACGGCTCAAGATCGGCTCTGGCAAATGGATTTGAGCCGAAGGAATGCCGAGGGCGAGCTTTCAGAGATCTTTGGTGATCGCACCCTGCACATGGACATTGAAAGCCGCACCCTGGGATTCCCCCGTGTGGCGGCAAGCGCCCTCGCCGATCTCGCGCCGAAGGAACGCAGCCTCCTAAGTGCGTACACGCGTGGCGTCAATGCCTTTATCGATAGCCATCGCGGCCGCCTGCCTTTGGAATTCTTGATCGTGCAATACCAGCCCCAACCTTGGCGCGACGTTGACTCCGTGGCCGTAGCCTTAAACCTTGCGTCGTCCCTCAGCCAGAGCTGGGAAAGCGATTTGATGCGCGAGCACATTGCCGCCAAGTTGGGGCAGGACCTCTTGCCTGACGTGTTCCCAGATCATTCTGCGCTCGACGTGCCGGTTGCCGAGGCGTCACCGTCCGCTCTCGGCCGCGCCAAAACAGGCACTGCCGATTTGTTCTTCAATGGCCTCGACGCCAGGGTCCACCAGGAGCCCAATATCGATGGCCGATTGTATCAATCGGAATCAGTCGATCCTCAATTGTCATCGGCGGGCGTCGGGAGCAATAACTGGGTTGTCAGCGGAGCGCACACAAAATCCGGCAAGCCATTACTTGCGAACGATCCCCATCTCAGTCACAGCGTTCCCAGCGTCTGGTACATGATTCATCTCAAGGCCCCCGGGCTCAACGTCTCCGGGGTAAGCCTCCCCGGGCTACCTCTCGTCCTTATTGGCCACAATGAGCACATCGCCTGGGGGATGACGAACACGGCGCCCGACGTTCAAGATCTCTACATCGAGAGCTTCAACCCCAACGACCCTGAGAAATACCTGCATAACGGCCAATGGGTGGATGCAGAAGTAAGGGATGAGATCATCAAGGTCCGCAACAAGAGCGACGATCATCTCCGGGTCGTAGTCACGCGGCACGGGCCGATCGTTTCCCACGACGGCGGCCGGAACCTCGCTTTGCAGTGGACCTTGCTCACCCCGCATGCGGTCGGACTACCGTTTCTGCGCATTAATCAAGCCAGCAACTGGCAGGAATTCACTGGAGCCCTTCGCGACTTCAAGGTGCCGATGCAGAATTGCGTTTACGCCGATGGCGAAGGCAATATTGCATACTACGCTGCGGGGCTGGTTCCCATCCGCAAACGCGGCAATGGCTCGGTCCCCGTTCCGGGCAACACCGACGACTATGATTGGACCGGCTTTATCCCGTTCGACGACCTTCCCCATTCCTTTAATCCCTCGAGCGGGATGATCGCAACCGCAAACGGGCGCATTGTTCCCGACAGTTATCCGTATTTCATTACCGCCAAGTGGGAAGCGCCGTTCCGCACGGCGAGAATATTTCAACTGCTTCACCAAGGAGCCGCCTTCACTCCGTCGGACATGCTGCGGATTCAGACCGATGTCCTGAGCCTCGAAGATGTGTGGCTGGCCAAGCAACTGCTCGCGGCAGCCGTGAAACTGCCACCGTCCGACCCCAGTTCAACGTTCGCCCTCGATGCTATAAGAGGCTGGGACGGCGAGGCACGGGCGGATTCCGCCGCCACGTTGATCCTGGAGGTCACCCGACGCTCCTTGCTCGCACGGATCCTGAAGCCGAAACTGGGTGACGATCTTTCCGATTATCATTGGGCCATGGGTACGATATTTCTTCAGAATGTCCTGGAACAAAGTCTGACGCGCTGGCTCCCTCCAGGGGACGCAGACTTTAATGTGACCCTGATGAAAAGCTTGGATGAAGGCCTCCGCCAGATACCTTCTCTGGTTAACAGCCGGAATCACGCGGATTGGAAATGGGGTGGTACAATTCCACTGACCTTTCACCATCCCCTAGGTGGAGTGCCGTTGTTGGGCCGATGGTTCAATGTTGGCCCGTTCCCGCAAGCAGGAACGGGCACGACCGTAAAGCAAACAACTTCTCACATAGGACCATCGATGCGCATGGTGGTGGATTTCTCCGACTTGGACCAGTCGATGCAAAACATAACGCTCGGAGAATCCGGCCAGGTTCTTAGCCCCTACTACCGCGACCAGTTTTCCGCTTGGTATAGTGGGACGAGCTTCCCAATGCCGTTTAGTGACGAGGCCGTTGATAAGAGTGCTGTACACAAACTCGTGTTGGAGCCAGGTCAATAAAAGTGTTAGATCGGAACCAGGTAAGGATCATGTATCGATGAGACTATCGCCCCCGGGCCGCGGCTCGCTTCGCCCATCCGAACCTCGCCGATCATCTGCGACCCAACATCCTTCACGCATCAACGTGCTTCTCCTATTCCTCTGCGCCGCTCTGGGCCATGCGCACGGCTTTGGGGCTGCTCAGGAGTCCGTTCCGCGGCCGCTTGAGCTCGCATACACGGTGCATGTGGACCGGCCAACAACGCATCGGGTTGCCATCGATATTGTCGCCCGCCAAATAGCAACGGACCATCTCGAATTCATTCTGCCTGCCTGGGGACCGGGGCGGTACGCGATTTATGATTTTGCCAAGAATGTCCAGGAGTTTTCCGCTCAGGGTGCGGACGATCACCCAGTGCCATGGGTCAAAACTGATAAACAGACTTGGCGCGTGGAAGCCAAACAGGCTGGGGGAACGGTCCTCGTCCACTATCAAGTCTTCGCCAACGATCTCACCGGCTCGTTCTCTCAGGTTGATAACGTCCACGCCAACTTGAATGGTCCCTCGGTGCTGATGTATGTCGATGGACATAAGCCCGACCCCATCACGCTAAACATTGAGCCTCCGACTGGGTGGAAAGTCATCAGCGGGTTTTCGACATCCGCCACCGAGCGAACTTTTCACGCGCGTAATTACGACGTCCTGGTGGACACGCCGCTCGAAATCTGCGGTGAATGCTCGCTCGATCAGTTTCAAGAAGGGGGCAAGACCATCGAGGTTGCGGTACACACTTACAACGATGAGGATAACGACCGATCCCGCCTCCTTGCCGGACTGAAGAAGATTGTGCACGTTGAAATGGCATCGATGCCCCCGCCGGATTTCGACCATTACCTTTTCATTTTCCATTTTGTGCCGGACATCGCCTTGGGAGACGGCATGGAGCATTTGAATTCGACCCAGATCATCATTCAGGGAAGCGTGCGGGACAGCACCCAGGAAGCGTTGGAAACGGCGGCACATGAATTCTTCCACCTTTGGAACGTGAAACGTCTTCGCCCCGCGGCACTGGGCCCTTTCGATTACACCCGCGAGAACTACTCGCGTTCTCTCTGGGTCGCCGAGGGTATTACCACTTATTACGGCTATCTCTTCCTCCGTCAATCAGGACTCTGGACGCGCGAGCAGTTCCTCGATCGCCTGACGAATGAGATTGCCACGCTGGAAAGGGAGCCCGGTCGAAACTTGATGTCGGTGGAATCATCCAGCTTCAGTGCCTGGTTTTTCGACCGGTCGCCTCAAATGCAGGAAACAAATTTCGCCAACACGACAATTTCGTATTACAACAAGGGCGCACTTCTGGCCATGTTGCTGGATCTGGAAATCCGCTCGCGGACGCAAGGACAGAAATCCCTGCTCGATGTGCTGCGGTTCATGTATCAAGAGTTCTACCAGGCCCCCGCAACCAGCTATTACGGACCGGGCCGGGGGTACGAGGAAAAGGACGTTATACAGGCTCTCAATTCTGTCACCGGGTCAGATTTCACGCCCTTTTTCGAGCATTACGTCAGTGGTATTGACGCCCTCCCGTACCAGCAGACCCTGACGATGGACGGACTCGATCTCCGCGCGAAAACGCCTCCTGACGCTGCGCCTGAACTGGGTGTCGTCGTTCAGCCTGAAAACCGGGGAGCGCGGATTGTCACCATCATCCCCGACAGTGCAGCCGACAAGGCCGGACTCAGCCGTGATGACCTGCTGATCGATGTCGATGATCAGTCGCTCGCCACCGAGGATCTTCCGACGCGCCTCAAACCGTATCCGGCGGGCGCAAGTGTCCCGATCACGGTAGAGCGGCACGGGCGGCGTGAGAGAATTACCGTGACCCTTGGCCCGCCGAGGCACAAACAGTATTCCATTGTGCCCTTGCCGTCAGCCACGCCCGAACAGGTCGCCATAAGGGAGGCTTGGCTTGCTGCGCAGTAGATACAACATTGCTCTAAGGAGGATTTTCACAACTTCGATGGCGCCATTCATCAACCGGCTAAGTTGCAAACGAACACTCTCGCGACGGGTCTCCGCTCTTATTGTGGGAGCCATCACGTTGTGGTTGCTCCCAGCATTACCGGGTGTTGCCCGGTATTCCGCCGCAGACGATCAGCGCGCGGATGTGGATGCGCTCATCCAGGCGGGTCACTGGAAGCGAGCTCGCGCGATACTCGAGCCTCAGGTCAAAGAGCACCCCCAGGACCCCAAGGGAAGCTACCTCCTCGCGGAAGTGAAGGCGGCGTTCAAGGATTTCGACGGGGCTCTCCCACTTGCCCAGCACGCCGTCGATCTTAATGACAAGAATTCGGACTTCCACTTAAAGTTGGGACAAGTGTATGGAGAATTGGCTGCTCGGGCCAACATCTTTTCGGTGGGACCCCTCGTGCTGAAATTCCGCAAGGAAGTGGAGACCGCCATAGAACTCAAGCCGACGAACCTGGAGGCGCTTGACTCGATGATGCAGTTCAAGTTTCAAGCGCCGGGTGCGCTGGGGGGCAGTAAGGATGAAGCTCGTGCCTTGGCGGAGAAAATAACAACTCTCGACGCCTGCGAAGGAAACTTGGCCCACGCGGAGCTCGCCGAACTGGAAAAGAATCCGGCCCACATGGAAGGATACCTCGTCAAAGCGGTGGAGGCGGACCCGAAGAATTACGGCGCACTGATCGAGCTCGGGAAATACTACAGTCAAGCTTCCCACGCCAACTATGACGAAGCGACAAAACAAGGCCAAGCGGCCGTGCAGCTTGAAGCCTCGCAAATTGGGGGCTACTGGATCCTGGCGCGAGTGTTTGCTCTCCAGCAACGGTGGAGCGATCTTGAACCAACTCTTGCCGCAGCGGAGAAAGCCGTTCCCGACGACCTGCGCCCGTTTTATGAGGCTGCCCAAGCGTTGCTCGAGTCCGGCAAAGATTTTCCGCGAGCTGAGGGATTCGCGAAGAAATACCTTTCGCAGGAGCCCGAGGGCGGTGAACCGGACAGCGCCGAGGGGCACCGGCTATTGGGGCTCCTGTTCGAGAAGGAAGGCCGGAAGGCTGAAGCACGAACCGAAATCCAAACCGCCCTCCAGCTTCGCCCAAAATTCCCGGCTGCAAAAGAAGATTTGAAGCGATTGGGGAACTAGCCGCCGGTTGTAGCGCGGCTGTTCTTTAGATCCGCGGCTTTTCCGTGCCCAATTAGGACGACCCGCGGAATCAAAACAGCAGGTCCGCGGCACATCTGCTTACGCTGACTTTTTTCGCCGTAGCTTTTGGAATATAAACATCGCGATGACGCAGCCGGCGAGAACGATAAGGGCAATGCGATCCATTCGGCCCAGAACTTTTATCAGGGTCCCCCAGCTACTTCCGAAAAGAAACCCTACGTAACCGATGGCCGCTGCCCAGCAAACGGCGCCCGCAAAAGTAACGAGGAGGAAAGTCCAAAAAGGCATGCGCAGAACGCCGGCCAATATTCCCGCAAAAACTCGCAGCCCGGTAATGAAACGTGCCACAAAGACCGCCCACGGACCGTGCTTCTGAAACATCTCTTGGGAAACATTGTACTGTTTCGCCAACCGGGGGAAGCGCGCCAGGACGCGATTGACGACAGAGGTCCCGCCGTACCGGCCTAGCATATAGCCCCCAATGGCGCCTACCGTGGCCCCAGCAATGGCAGTAATGATAGCGGAGACCAGATGGAGTCTCCCTTGAAAGGCGAGAAATCCGGCAAAGAGAAGTACCGTTTCGCCGGGAATCGGCATGCCGACGTTCTCAGCCATCACTCCAAAGAAGACCACCCACAGCCCATAGCGTGCGAAGAAGTCGGACAATATTTGAAAGATGGAGTTGGCCACGACTTCCGCGATTATGCACGATGTTGCGCTTTCGCCGCAGAGGATTTTTGCGGAGGGTGGTGCAGCCCTCACGAGCACTCCGTCCCACTAAATGGATAACTGGCTTTGTTTGCTATAACATCTCAGGACGGCACGCACTTGGCAGATTTAGAGGCGGGTTATTGCAGTTATCTCTTTTGTTTCCAATAACATCTCAGAGTTTTTGGTAACCAGTTTGATATCAATGACTTCTCAGGATAGCCGACAAATTGTCAGACAGCGGTCCTTTGTTTTCATCAACATCTCAGGAGCTACCTTCATTTTTCGTGTTGAAGCATCTTTCGAACCGGGCACGATTTCGGTCAGAATGACGCTCCCAAACGCTCGTATTGTCGATGCCAAAAGGCTGCCTGACGAACGATGATCAAACGCGTGCAGCTTCGGGTGGATTAGACGGACGACTTTCATGGAACCAATGTACTATATTTAATTGTGGGTTGTCAAGAGAAATTTTAATCGGGGATCATCTTTTCTGCCACGCCTCACTCGGCACGAAAAGCGGGTGCGCCGGTGTCCCGCGAAAGTGGTACCCTACCACCCGGTTTCGCCAGACTCATGCAGAGACACCGTGGTCAGCCTGGCGCACGAAACCTTAGGGGGAATATCATCATGGTCCATTCAAGTGAATTCGCCGATCGCGTGGCGGTGGTAACGGGAGGAAGCGAAGGCATCGGATACGATTTCTGCCGCGCCCTTTGCGAGGTCGGCTGCGAAGTCTATTTCTGTTCCCGGAATGCCGAGAAGGGTGAAATGGCCGCAAGGGCGCTGGGAGCGCACGCGCACTACCACCAAACCGACCTTAGAGCGCCCGATCAAATCAAGAATTTCGCGGCCTATGTGGGCGAGCTCGCAGGGCACGTCGATTACCTCGTCAACAACGCAGCGAATGACGACAGAATTAAAATTGACGACGTTACAGCCGAAGAGTGTGACCGGATGTGGGCCTTGAATCTGCGATCCTTTCTACTCATGTCCAAAGCGTGCCTGGACTTAATTCGACGGGGCGAAGGCAAAAGCATCGTCAATATCAGCACCACCAATTACGTTTCCGGTCTTGAACCCTTTACGGTCTATAACGCCACAAAAAGCGGGATACTCGGATTCACCCGATCTCTGGCGCGCGAACTGGGCAAGGAAGGGATTCGGGTGAACATGATCAGCCCGGGTTGGATCATGACAGAGAAGCAACTTCGAAAATATGTGACGGAGCAGGACAAGCAGGATTTGATTCGCGACCAGTGCATCAAACACTTGCTTGAGGCCAAACACGTCTCCCCCGTCCTGCTATTTCTGTTGAGTACTGCGGCTTGCGCGATGAGCGGTCAGAACTTGTTGGTCGATGGTGGAAAGAATTTTCAGTAGCCCGCCGGAATTTGACAGACCCAAAGGCATGGTTTAATCTGGAATTTCGGGACACTACTGTCGGGGCTGTTTGAAAGACATTCTAAATTTTGCCGAAGGCGGCGCCGCTGACCGGCAGTGGTTTCTTTAAATGTGCGAAGTTGCGACGGCGTACCTTCGAAACTTTCAGGATTACGAGGAGGAGTTATGCCGTTCACATTGCCTGCGCTTCCGTACGCTTCCGACGCCCTGGAGCCTTCCATCGATAAGCTGACGATGGAAATCCACCACGGTAAACACCACAACACGTATGTTACCAACCTGAACAAAGCCCTTGAATCCGCCCCCGAGCTGGCTTCCAAGAGTCTCGAAGAATTACTCGCCAATAACTGCGCGATTGTCCCGGAATCCATCCGGACCGCCGTTCGCAATAACGCCGGCGGGCACATTAACCACTCCATGTTCTGGCAAATCATGGCCCCCAAGGCCGGCGGCCAACCCTCGGGAGCACTGGAAGCCGGCATCAAAGCCGCATTTGGTGACTTCCACAACTTCAAAGAGAAATTGTCGGCCGCCGGATTGGGGCGATTTGGATCCGGTTGGGCATGGCTCGTCGCCCACGGTGGCAAGCTCGACATCTATTCGACTGCGAACCAGGATAGCCCGGTAATGGAAGGCAAACATCCCATCTTGGGTATCGATGTTTGGGAGCACGCTTACTACCTGAAATATCAGAATCGGCGGAATGAGTACCTCGCCGCGTGGTGGAATGTGGTGAACTGGGCTGAAATCGAAAAACGATTTCATGAGGCGAAGTAGCTCCTCGAAAGTTGAAGTCCAGTTTTTCGGGAAGAAAAGACGGTCGGGCCGGTCGAGCAGAGGGCAGTCGCGCGAATTACCATAGACTGTGTTCAGGGGACCTCGTACAGGTTCCCTGACCTCCTTGCAAGGTACCGACCCTCAGGCGTAAATACAAGGTGCCGGATTTCGACGCAAAAGGCGAAGCTGACCACCTTTTTACCGACCGTATTCTGCCTGCGTATGCTTGGTGGGATCGTCTCCCTGGTCGGTACGTCGAAACCAGCGGGGCGACTGGTCCCTGACCTGTTGGCTCTTACTTGATCCTGAGCGCGCGGCGGAGCTCCCTCCGCAAAACGTTCAAATCAGGTTCGACCTGAAGGCGCTGGCTGTTTTCCTGGTCTTCCGAGCGATGGCGCATGATGTATTCGGTGTCTTTGAGCTGGTTGCCGGTGAGGACGCAGACGATGTCCGCGTGCCGTTCGATCTTGCCCGCCCGCACCAGCTTGCGAACGCCGGCGATAGTCGCGGCGGAAGCAGGCTCGCAGCCAACACCGTCCTCGGCCAGAACGCGCTTGGCCTCGAAAATTTCCTCATCGGTGACCGACTCGCAGTAACCGCCCGCCCAATCGAGCACCCGGCGCGCTTTTTTCCAATTGGCGGGATGGCCGATCCGAATCGCCGTGGCCTCCGTGTGGGGATCGTCGACCGCGATCAAATCGGACGCACCGGCACCCACGGTTTGATAGAAAGGGTTGGAGCCCGCCGCCTGAACGATGACGACATGGGGAACCTTCTCAATGAATCCCATGTCCTTGAGCTCGCGCAAGCCTTTACCGATGGCGGAGGAATTCCCCAGGTTCCCGCCGGGACAGACAATGTAATCCGGAGGCCGCCAGGCGCGCTGCTCGAGCATTTCCGCAACAATCGTCTTCTGGCCTTCGATGCGGAAGGGATTGATGGAATTCACCAGATAGAGCCCCAGCTCGGGAGCGATCTCGCGTAGAAGACGAAACGCTTCATCGAAGTTGTCCCCTACTTCCACGACGAGCGCCCCAAAGTCGAGCGCCTGAGCCAGCTTGGCGGCAGAGATCTGTTTGTAGGGCACAAACAGCAGCGCTTTCATGCCGGCGCGCGCGGCGTAAGCGGCCATCGATGACGACGTGTTGCCTGTCGAAGCGCACGCCACCATGCGAATGCCGCGGGCCTCGGCGCGGGTAATGCAGGCCGTCATTCCGAGGTCCTTGAAGGATCCCGTGGGATTGTTGCCTTGGTGCTTGATGGTCAAGTGGACAGGGCCGGCCCACCAGCCCGTGCGGCGCGTCCCGACTAGAGGGGTGGAGCCTTCAGAAAGTGAAATGATGCGCGCGGCGGAATCCACAAAGGGAATCAGCTCGCGGAAGCGCCAGACGCCGCTGCGATCGATCGGCTCGCCGCTCAGACGGCGCTGGTGCCATGTCCGCCGGAGTTGCTCGGGGTCGAAGGGATCAAACTCGTACTTCACATCGAGCAGGCCGCCACAGAATGCACAAGCGTGTGCATCCTTCTTGGGGTCCTGTCGGCGCCCGCAGGCTTCCTCGATGCATTGGAGATAGGCGAAGGACATGGGTTTCTGAAGGGTAAAGTGTAAAGGGTAAAGTGTAAGACATAAAATGTGGGCTCCGCACTTTCCTTTTATCCTTTAACCTTTACACTTTACCCTTTAACTAGCTCGCCTCCAGCGTGAACTCTTCGTGGACGGCCTTGACGGCTTCTTTGACGTCCGAGGTCTTCACGGCGAAGGAAATGCTCAGCTCCGACGAGCCTTGGGCGATGGCAATAATGTTGACGCCGTTACGTCCGAGGGCGGCGAAGGCGCGGCCGGAGATGCCCGGCGTTCCTTTCATGTTTTCGCCGATCATCACCACAATCGCCACGTGTGGTATGACTTCGATCGATACGCGGTCATCGTGCAGCATCTCCAGCTCAAAGGTCTTTTCCAATTGTTCTTTCACGCGGCGCAGATCGGCGTCGTGAACGGCAAAGCACAGCACGTTGTCCGCCGAGGACTGTGTGACCATCAGCGTGGGAATATCGTCCAGGCTGAGCGAGCCAAAGGCCTTCGCCGCCAGTTGTGGAAAGCTCAGAGATTCCTTGCCGGTGATGGTGATAAGGTCGGCCTTGCTGACGGAAGTGATGGCCTTGACGCCCGGCTGGCTGTTGGTGGCGGAAGGAACGATGCACGTGCCAGGACAAGCGGGATTGAAGCTGTTCTTGATCCAAACCGGAATTTTCTTCTTCATGACGGGTTGGATGGTTTTGGGGTGCAGGACCTTGGCGCCGAAAAACGAAAGCTCGATGGCCTCGCGATAAGAGATTTCCGGCAGAATGCGCGCCGCCGGAACCAGACGTGGGTCAGTGGTCATAACGCCATCGACGTCTGTCCAGATCCACACTTCGTCGGCGTCGAGCGCCGCGCCCACAATCGTTCCACTGTAATCAGACCCGCCCCGGCCGAGCGTAGTGCAAGCGCCGGCGCGTGTAGCGCCGCGGAATCCGGTGATGACCGGAATCACGCCGCGCCGACGCAAACCCGCCAGGCGCTGCCGGGTCTTGGCATTGGTTTCGTCGAAAAAGGGTGCGGCATTGCCGAAGTTCTCGTCGGTCACGATGAGTTCGGTGGCATCAACGGCTTCCGCCGGGGTTCCGCGCGAGCGCAGGATGGCTGCCATGAGATTGGCCGACATAACTTCACCCAGGCTGGAAAGCGTGTCCATGGCTCGCGGCGTCACCTCGCGCACCAGCGAGAACCCCGAGCAGAGATTCTCAAAGTCGGTCACGGCATCGGCGAGCCGGGGCAAAACCGCGGCTTGCTCAGCAGCTTTCAGAAGCTGATCCGCCACTTCGCGATGCCGGTGAGCCAATTCGCGGCGAACGTTCTTCCAATTCTCTCGGTCGCCGCGGCTGGCTTCGTTGGCGGCGCGGATCAGCATGTCCGTAACGCCCCCCATCGCGGAAACCACCACCGCGACTTCCGCCTGCTGGGCGCGATCGGCGACGATCTCCGCCACGTTTTTCATCCGCTCCGCATTGCCGACGGAGGTCCCGCCGAATTTCATAGCGATCAGCGGCTTCTTGGTCTTGCTTGCTGTTGGATTCTCTTTCACCATAATCTTCGAGCCGTCAGCTATCAGCCTTCAGCAATCAGCCAAAGCGCCAGAAGCAAATTGGCAAGGGCCAATCGGAAATCCTCATTGCGATGCCCTGCGCCAAGCCCTGCTTATTGCTGACCGCTGAACGCTAATTCCTTTCTACCCTTGCGGGCAGAAGTTTACCCGTCCGGGCTCAGCAAACCGGAAACGCTCTCTTTCCGGCTCGCTAGCGAATCGAACCCGTATTCGTCGTCGTGGAGGAAGCGTTGGCGATGGGGGTCTTGGTGGACTCGCGTACGACTTCAATAAAAACCTTGGTGGGAAGCGACAGGTAGCGGTCCCGGCGATAAACAAGACCCAGCTCCCGGTAAATCTTCTGGCCCTCCAGGGGAATCAACTTCAGCAGGCCTGCGACGACTTCCGGCTGCACGTAGGTCCGGCTGATCAGGGATATCCCCAGGCCGGCGCCCACAAATTTCTTGATGGTTTCAACGCTCGCGAGCTCCATGGAGATTTGCAAGTGGTCGCGCTGCGCGCGCAGCAGGCGATCAATGACCACTCGCGTGTGGCCAGTCTTGGGCAGAATCAAAGGATGCTGCGCGAGTTCCTCCACTGTCACGCTCTTGTTCTTCGCCAACGGATGGGTTTTGGGCACCACCACCTGGACTTCATCACGAAAGACCGAGATCACTTCCATGTTGTTGGCCGTCATCGGCAGGGTGACGATTCCCAGGTCAACCG
>CAZCVY010000006.1:0-18723 GCA_964501985.1 uncultured Acidobacteriota bacterium
ATGCTGACCGGATCAATTTCGGAATCGTGACCGCCTTGCCCCGGAATCCGCAGTAGCCAAGAGTGCGCCGACGCTGAAGGCCACGGGTGGCACTTTGAAACGGAAGGAATAGGATCATTCGGTGAGTTGAACAAATTGCCGGACCGTAAGCGGGGCACAGAAGTTCGTCTTCACCTGCGAGACGGGGCTCTTGGAAAGACGCCTGAGGAGTCAGTTCGGCGGCTGGCGTCGTACGTCCGTGGCGTGTTGCTTCGAGTCCCTTGTCGTTTTGTATTATCCGCGGTGCATAGTGAGTCCGACTGCTTTGACCTCTCCCCTGGTTGGGTGAGAAGCAACGAGTATTTCTCCGAAGAATTGATGGAAGAACTTTTCAAGGCTGAAGGCAGCGACGAGAACCTGGAAATCCTACCGGCTTTGCGCCGCAAACAGCGCGAGAGTGCTGCGCGCTTCCGTGAGGAAGTTCGAAGCGAAGCACACCAGTTACTAAAGTGGAAAACAGGTGAAGGAGCTTTGCCCAACGGCGTGGGGCGTTATCGATTCCACCTGCCACACTTTCTTTTACACGGCGGTGCCGCGTTGGCTTACATGCGCGTGAGGGATGTTGCGAAGAGCCTGCTTGTCGAAAAGGTCGAGGACAAACACGTTTTCTGGAATCACGAGTCGCGTGCTACGTGGAGGTTCGGATGGAATGGAATCGAAGTTCGCCCCGGGCGGTCTCGGGAAATGGATTCAGCGATGTTCAGCTTGAGAAACCTCCGCCTAGGTTATCCGGAAATTGACCTTGCCGGAATGGAAAGTGGGGCTGTCGGCGTGAGCCGGGCCGAGGTACAGCTTTCCCATAAAGCTCTCGGGGCGCTGTGGTGGCTTAATCGCCGCGTCGGAGAAATTGCTGAGAGGTTCCTCGACGAACATGATAAGTCGATTTATGCCACCCTGAACTCCAGGATTGCTGCGCCTGGCAGTTTACGGAAGTCGCCACCGCGCTGGCTAACAACCCAAGTCAACTTCGAAGACGAGCATCGCAGGTGGTCTCGATTGGAGGTCCCATTAATTAACGAAGAATCCATTGGCGTTATCAAGGACCGCGTCGAGAAGTTCAGCATAAAGTTCAGAGGCAAGAATGTCTGCGTAGCTTCCCCCCTTCAACAATGAAGCTACAGCACCCTGCAATGGGACTACGAAGGCGGGCGCTTAGGTAAACTTGTAGTGAGTCCGACTTATTCCCTTAAAATCGTCCCGCTATGGGACGCGTCCCGCGAACCAACTTTCCAAGCGAGTGGAGCGAAGTGTTGCCGGTTTCCGCCAAAGTGGAAGACACTTTGCGGGGCCGAGATCGACCAGGATTTGGGCCGAGGCGCGACGGTCGCGGTCTGGAACGCAGCCCACCCCCTCTTTCGTTCTATTGACGCAGAGAGTGTGGCCTGGTGTAAAGAAACGTTCAAATCATCTCTGGACCCCCTACCTCACAAGGCCGCTCTTCTCACCGTCACTGGACGGTGCGCAGGTTGGATAATGAAGTGTTTGAACAGGGCGGCTGCTGACCTGTGGGACGGGCTCAAAGAAAGGGACGCATCGTTCTTGCCGGAAGTGCTGGGGCGGCTGCTTCGACGAGGATCGAGCAGTTCGCGTCCTTCGAACCTCATACTCTGCCAATGGGTCGGATCGGGGTCTCGCCTCCGCGTGCTTTCCCCAGACGGTTGGAAAGTGTACGGAGCCGACTTGAAAGAGGATCAAGATCAGATTGAGCACTACTTACCAGATCCTGGGCCAAACTGGCGTCTCGAAATTGATATCACCGAGAAGGCCGACCCGTACCGGCCATGGGCGGCACGACGCATCGTCTGGTCCCCTAAGAACCCAAAGCCGCGTTGGTGGTATCCTTGACCCGCTTTCCGCGCAGGGGGCGAAAGAGGGTCAGGAACCCGGGCTCAATTTCAAAGAAGTGATGGCCGGGTATAGTGTAAAGCGCCACGCCAAACTAGGGGACTGACTTACTTGGCTCATCCACCACGGTTGCCGAGAACATCTTGGAGTGCGGTAGCTGCTGTTACCGCGCTCCAAGCCACCGCGGCGCGTGGGTGCCTGTCCGGTTTGAAACATGGGTGAGTGTAGTAAGTCATTCCCCAAACCGTAACGTTCCGGGGCTCGGGAGTGTTCTCATTTGAACGCCGGCTGGCGCAGACACCCGATGTTTGGTGTCTGCGATCTCCCGCAGGGACCTTTTCTTCCGACCGCGCTCCGTCGCGAGTATACCTGTGCCATGCCCTTCTACCACCGCAACTGGACTCCATGCACAACAACCCTGTAACGCGGGGCCTGGTGAATTCCCCCGAGGACTGGCCGTGGTCAAGTTGGAGGTTCTATTATTGGGAGGATGCGTCAATTCTCCGCATGGACCGTATGGGCGAGTTCAACTTCTGAGCAGTCCCTGGGGGAGATCGCAGACTCCCAACGGCAGGAGTCTGCGCCAGCCGGCGTAGCGGATCTCGCCATGTCGTGGGCGAACGAGGCCGAATTGCCCGAGGACTTTGCCGAGCTTATGCGAACGGTGGCTCGGGAAACCGGCCCGGTGCCGCCGAGGTCTCTATCGCGCCCGAACGTCCGTCCTCCCGGCAAATAGTAACGATTGACAACAAAAATTGTTGCCCCCTGTTCTCGACCGCAGGTTACACGTTTGCTATAGTGCCGCCATCGGCGTGAACACGTTCGCGAGGAGTAGAACAAGTGTCAGAGAAGGAAGACTTCCAAGATGTAATGGCTGAGGAAACTGCGCGAGGGCGTCGCCAGCCCAAGAAGGCTGTAACGCTGGCGCGTCAGCGCTTGATTAGAAAAGTGGCGGATGTGCTCGCTGATCCAGGCTGCGAGAAGAGAACCTTTCTTGCGGTTATTCGTGAGTACGGGATAAAAGAGGGATCGCCCGAGTTTCTTCAACTCTGCGAGTTGTGGGACGCTCGCCACGACTAGCAGCAATCGCCGCGCGCTCGGCGTTCTTTATGCGCTTGTCTTGTTCCTCGGCGGGCAGCGCAGAAAGGTGGCGTGACACGATCTTTGTAAAGCCACTAGAGAATTCGCGAGCAGTGATCTGCTTGCGTTTCTTGGTCATCATTCAGCCCAACACTTTCCTGATTCCTGGTGATAATAACATGCGGCATCGTTGTCTAGCAAGGAGCTCGCGGAGCGGGTAGTGTCCTAAGTGTGTGTTGGTGCACTTTTAAGCGATGAGAATATCGGCGAATGCTGACAATGTTCGGATTTCTCCTCCGGTAAGTGATGGCGAGGAAAGATCGACAAAGACGGGGGCCTTTACGGAAACCTCGATGTGGGCTTATGTTGGCTGTAAGGAAAAGCGCAACGTCTCAGGCAATCCGCAAATGGGTGACGCCTATTGCTTCGTCGCCATGGAGCGCAACACAAAGCTGGTCCTGACGTGGCACCTTGGACGCCGCACGGCCCGCGATACGATGGCGTTCGCTGAAAAACTGGAAGCGGCCACTACTGGCAATTTCCAAGTCACCACCGATGGCTACCAGCCGTACTTCGACGCCATCCACACTTGCCTTGGAACCCGCGTCGAATATGCTCAGTTAATAAAAGTGTACGAAGGTTCTTCCGATGACGAACACCGTTACTCTCCGCCAAGAGTTGTAGAGACAACGGTAAAACCTATGTGGGGACACCCCGACCCGGAACGGATTTGCACGTCGCACACCGAAAGGCAAAATTTAACTCTGCGGATGTCTATGCGGAGGCTTACGCGCCTTACCAACGCTTTCAGCAAAAAGTGGCACAACCTGAAAGCGGCCTATGCGATTCAGTTCGCCTATTACAACCTGTGCCGCGTTCATCAATCACTGCGGGTTACTCCCGCGATGGAGGCCGGGATAACAAATCATGTCTGGAATCTGGGCGAACTTGTGGCGTAGTATATGGGCGGATAGATATTCGGATTCAAAGGCTGTCCAGCGCAGAAAGCGTTGCCGCGCCCACTGCACCTAATACGGCCCCGCATAAGTATGCCACGCGGAGGCCGAAAACTGAATCGCAAAAATTCAAGTGGAAAGAATTCCCTTTGCAACAGCTCTTCGATTGGAATTACCTCGGCTCAGGTGTTGCCATTCTCATCTCGCTGGGGGTTGGCATGTTGCAACTGAGCGAATTCCGGGCAGCAAAGGGGTGCTTTAGTCTTTCGGCAATCCTCCTATGGGCGAAGGTGTTTATGTGGGGCGTCACTACTTCCTTGGGATTCCGTTATCGAGCCGTTGTTGTGAGTATTTGTTTTGCCGCAGCGGGAGTGCTTCTGGTTGAGTCGTTTCGATGGGTAGAAAAAAAGAAGCTAGCGGCTTCCCCTCGTCAACCGCCGGAAACTCCACTTAGCATCACATCGAGGGTCACTCCCTACATATATGCCCGCGGGGCTGGTGTTGGTGGCGTCCATTTCTTACCGGAATTTACCGATACCCGCCTATTTATCGAGAATCCTGGTGACACAGATTATGAGTCCGCAGACATTTCCCTTAGTACGGACATGACGATTCAAGGATTTGGACAGGTATCATCATTTCCTGGCATTGTTTTTGTTACGGATACATCTCCAGAGTTTGCTTTACTTGATAAAGAAGGACATATCAATGGAGTTTTTCCAGCACTAGGCGGACCGACAAGCAACGTCAGGGTTCGATGCTCCACCACCCCCAACCGTTCTCGTATAGAATTAGTCCTTGCGTTAGCTACCCTGACCCCATGGCAAGGGGGAAAGCCACCGCTCCGCCTATTCTCGTCGCGCAGAGTACCTCAATGGGTTCGGGCGAAGGGCACGTATCGCATCGGAGGGCAAGATCGTGCCATGGACTCAACCGTGGTTCCAGAAGTTGTATCTGTTCAATCCGCATCTACTCCGCAAGCACCAGCTTCTAAACCCGTGCCAGATACGCAAAGCACGCTGAATAATCTCGTTAAGACCCTCACCGACGCATTAGGCTAGCAACCAAAAGGTACGATTACCTTTTGGACATCCGAGAGGCAGCCAGACGGAAGCCCAAATTACGTAACAATAGCAAGTAACAGATTCTCCTTTTCATATGATCCAATAGCCCGTACTTGTTCTTTCCTAAATAAATCCACAGGCAAAGGATTAACTATGTCGTTTGACAAAAAGGACAGGCACTTCATTGGGCTTACATGGGACGAAGTTAATCCCCGTCTTCTATTTGTGGATGGGAAAGAGACAGACCGAGAAGAAGGTCAATAAATCGCCCATAACTCTGCCAACTGGATTCACCAACACACTTTTGGGACACTACCGCGGAGCGTTCCTTCGGTGTGCGATTTCCGCCTGGAACGCTGGCTGGCGCAAGGACGACGCGGACAGACACAGCGTCCCCTTGAACGCAACGGTCCGTCACCCCCAATGAGAGAAACCGGGCACGATATTTCCGCCGGCTGGCGCAGACACCCGATGTTTGGTGTCTGCGATCTCCCGAAGGGACCTTTTCTTCCGACCGCGCTCCGTCGCGAGTATACTCTCCTGCGCCACGCCCTTCTACCACCGCAACTGGACTCCATGCACAACAACCCTGTAACGCGGGGCCTGGTGAATTCCCCCGAGGACTGGCCGTGGTCAAGTTGGAGGTTCTATTATTGGGAGGATGCGTCAATTCTCCGCATGGACCGTATGGGCGAGTTCAACTTCTGAGCAGTCCCTGGGGGAGATCGCAGACTCCCAACGGCAGGAGTCTGCGCCAGCGCTCTCATATATCCAGAGCGATTCTTAATGCGTGCGAGAGGCGCGAAAGCTTCGCGGGCGTGAGGCTACCGACGAAGTCGGTTAGCCGGCTCTTGGGGACGCTGACCAGGCCGTCGCAGGCAATCCAGCTCGGATGTTTCAATCCATCCTCCGGCCCGACGTTGACCTCGGTTTCGAGCCCGTGGCCGTGTGTGAACACCGGAGCGCATACGACCGTGGGGAAGCGGGAATCAACGACGGTCTGGCGGCTAACCACGGTCATCACCCGTTGTTTCTTGGGGTCGCCGCCTCCGGGATGGCGCAGCAGATACAGATCTCCGCGCTTCATCGTTTCTCCCAGAGGTGGTCGAGCGACTGGTAGGCGAGCACATCCTGCATCTCGGCGTTCAGCTCGTCGGCAAAGCGGTTGATTTTCTCCGCGTCGCGGGCGTTCGCGGCGGCGCGTTCGCGGTGGGAGAGATACCCGCGCAGCACATCGTCGACCACCGCCGACCGAGAACGCTCTTTTCCCGCCACCCGGTCGATGCCTCTCACGACTTCGCGCGAGAGGGTGAGGGAGGTTTTCAATTTCGTCTTCATACTACCATTATACTACCTTCGGGAACCCTGGGACGGTCACTTCGTTACACTCGTTTTCACGCTGGTGGCGGCTGGAACCGTCGCGGTGAGAACTGGTCTAACGAGGTGACCGTCCTCGGGTTCCGTCCCCGGGCTCAATTTCAAAGAAGTGATGGGCCCGGCATAGTGTACAGCGCCACGCCAAACTTGAACGTTCCGGGGCTCAGTAGTGGTGTCATTTGGTGTGCCACGGCCATCTTGGCCGTGACCGTTCACGGGCGGGACGCCCGTGGCACTTCCACATGACACCACCCGGGGCTCAGATAAAGATGCCTTGACACTCGATGTCTGTTACAATGTTCCTATGCGTTGCTCTCTTGCCAACGCGGTTTTCTTGGCCTGCCTCTCAGTACCCTTGAGTTTATATGCGCAGCCTCGCGGTGGGGGTCATTCCTCATTTTCCAGGTCCGGCGGGGGTTATCATAGCCACACGGTCGCGCCACGGCCGTTGGCTGGACGCGCCAGTTCCGGGACGTCGCATGCATCTTCTCTGAGGATTCCGTTTGCGCCCTTGACCGGCTCGTCCCTGATCAATCCCGGCGAGGCGTCATGTCTGCTCAACCCCTCCTTTGCGGGTTCCTATTATTGCCGCCAATATTTTCCCCGAGGCGCCTCCCTGGGATTTGAGCCCGTGTATCCGGGTTGGTTTCCGACGGTAGGATACGAGACGGATCAACCCGCGCCCTCGACTGCTGAGCCGGAGCAGGACTCTCAACTCGCGGCGCAGGTGGGGAACTTGGCAGGGGAAGTTGAGATGATGCGTGAGGACCAGGCGCAACGAGATTTGCGCGGCGCACCGGCGGCTCAGTCGCCTCGGGAAGCCGAAGAAAAGCCTCCCGCCACTCTCTTTGTGTACCGAGATGGCCACCAGGCAGAAGTCCAGAATTATGCCATCCTTGGCAATACGCTCTGGGTTTTTGCCGACAAGGCGACGCGGCGAGTTCCGCTCGCCGACCTCGACCTCGCTGCAACTCAGCGCGCGAATGAGGCACGCGGCGTCGACTTCGCAGCTCCAAACCAACAATAAATCCACATTTGCAATTGGGATACAACGGGGCGGCTTAGCTCGGATTTCTCACGTGAAAATTCCTATACTGCAGTATGGCCGCTGCCTTCAGCCCCAACGGGGCGAACTAACAAAGCCCAGGCCAACGGCCTGGGTTTAGAGATGAGCCTTACCCCTGAGCGTTGAGCCCTGTAAGGGCGAACTACAGTCTGTCGCGTGGAGCGTGGCGCGCCCCTTCAGGGCTCCATCGCTCCTCCTTCTGCAAACCCAGGCCTTTGGCCTGGGCTTCGTTAGTCCGCCCCTTTGGGGCTCAAACCGGGACGCATCCTCGGGGCTCAAACCCGGATGCCTCCGCATCATCGATCTGGTGAGAAATGCGGGTTAGTACTGCTTCACGGAAACCACTTGGTCGCCGTCGAAGGTAACGAAGAGTACGTGCGGAGCGGTCCCGTAAATCCAATCTTCCTGCTCGACGCCGTCTCGAACTTCGCGCACACGGCGGTCCGGAGTGCCTTTGGCGGAAAGCACCGCATCTCGATCCATCCCTACCATGACCTCGTGATTCTTGATAGCCTCTTTGAACTTGGGAGGGAGGTTTGGCGAGTACAACTCGGTGGGCGCGTGCCGCTCGAAATCCAGCGTGCTCGAGAGGATCGTCTTAACCTGCGCGACGGTCAAGTCGGGAAGGGACTTACCAAAATCCACGGTGATGGATGATCCGAATGCCGCGGCCTGGGGCTGTCCCGATGCAACCGGCGTGACTCCCATGCCCCCATCGATCTCGATGTGCTGGTACCACTTCTCGCGGGTCCGTCCGCCCCCGTTGACCTCAAAGGTGACCTGGTTCGACTTGAACTCAATTTTGGTGATCACGGCGGGCGCACCGGGCTGGATGGCCACCCCGTTCAAGTGCATTTCCTTTTGGGCGGCCTCCTGGTCCAGTTTTCCCTTCGCATCCACCCGCACGCCTCTCTTCCCGCGAGGCAGCGGAACTTTGGTCACCGCCATTTCCCGGAGGAGACCGCGAATGATTTCAATGCGGGCGTTGCGATCCATTCCCTCTTTGGAAAAACCCAAGGGAATAACAAGGAGGGCGCTGGCCAGCCACAAGCCCCGCCATAGCCAACTCCGGGTGGCTCTTTCCCCGTGGCCGGAAGTCTCTGCACGCCAGCGAAGCATGGGACTCAGTCCTTTTTCGACTCTTCCTCGAGGGGGGCCGAAAAAATTGTGATCGGCGGGTCCGGCGCCAATAGTTCCGCAGGACCAAATACCAGAGCTTTCATTTTATCACTCGTATAGATGCTTTTTGTAAACGACACGTACACGATCGCGACCAAAATAACGCCCGTAACCAGCAAGCCGCCTTCCGGCCCATAATCGCCTCCGGTCAGCCATACGGGACCGCCCACGCGCGCGGTAAGAACGCTGGCTGGAACGACTAAGCCACTCACGGGCAGTCCCAACAAAAAGCCCAGGAGATAATTCCAGATGAAGTGCATCCCGATGGGCATCCACAAAGAGCGGGTCCGCAAGTAGGCGACGGCGAAGGGAACTCCGATCAGAGCGGTGTTGAGGGTGGACACCCACGTGCTGTGCGGGTTGGAGAGATGGGCAATGCCGAACAATGTGGAAGTGGCAATAATCGCCCCCGCTGGAGTGATGGACTCCGTCAATCGCTGGAAGGGATACCCGCGAAAAATGGCTTCCTCATTGACCGCCGCCAAGGCGAACACGGCGAATGCGAAGAATCCCGACCGCGCCATCGGATGCGGAGAATAGAAGAAGTGGGCAAATCCGCAAGTTCCCTCCAGCCCGGTTGCGAGGAATAGCATGACCGCGCCCACCAGCAGGCCGCGGCTCAGTTCCCTCCACCACCGAGGGTGGAACGCCAGGCCCACGGAACCCAGGGACCGTCGATCGAAAACCGCCGTCATTAGCTTGAATGAAGTGAGGACTGCTAACAACGTTGCGAGGGATTGCCAAAAAAGCGCGGCAAACAAACTGGGATGGGCCTTCCCGCTGAGGAAGATGACTCCCACGACTTCCGCAGCAACGATGAAGGCAACGAACAGCAGGACGACAGAAAGAAAGAATCGCCAGATAGGACGGAGGCGGTTACCCACAAGGAAGACTTCGGCCGAATTCATCGCGCCTCCACGGCGCGTTCGACCTGATCGGCGTGAACTTCCAGGCCGGTCCTGGAGATGCCGAAGTTAATGATCTGCCCCCCCATTTGGACCAGGGCGTCTTCCACGGCAGGCTTGGTGCCCGGGCGAACCATGAAGACCACGCATCCGCCGCCCCCGGCTCCGCAGACCTTGGCGGCCATGGTTCCCTGCTTGCGCGTATGCTCAATCATGCGGTCGATCTTGGGGGTGGAAATACCCTTGAAGTTGCGTTTGCGATTTTCCCACTCGAGCGCCAGCAACTCCGCCACGTCATTCCAGTCCCGCGCCAGCAACGCTTCCCGCATCTGGCTGGCGATGGTGGTAATCTGATCGAAATTCTTGAGGACGGCCTCGTCGTTGTCGATGTGGGATTTCATGACCTCCCAGTTGTTGATGGCGGAATTGCGCGGCTGTCCCGTGTAGCAGAGCACAAATCGCTTTTCCACGTCGGCGAAGGGCAAAGGCAGGCGCTCCACTTTTACGCCGTCGCGCTCCAGATGGACCGAGTTGGCGCCCCCGTAAAGCGCGGGGAAGTAGTCCTGCCAACCCGTGGGCACGCGGATGACAATGGCTTCCACGTTCTTGGCAATTTCCAGGATTGTGGCGCGGGTGCAACGCTTGCCCGTGACCCGCGCCAGGCCCCCGCACAGGGCGATATTCAACGCCGAGGAACCTCCCAGTCCCGCGCCCGCCGGCACCTGCGAACTGGTCTTGATGTTCAATCCGCGGCGGGGTTCAAAGAACATCACCAGTTCCCGCAGCAAGGGCAATTGCGACTTGCCGAGGGAGAGGTCGGTGAGGTTTTCCCAGCTTTCCTTAAGCCCCTGGTCCTGCGACGTGAGGACGATGCGCCGGTCCGCACGCGTATCGATAACACATGAGGCATAGCACCGGATTGCAATATTAACTGTTTGAGCTCCGGGATGAAAAAGGTAAAGCGGCCAGATGTCCACAGTTCCGCCGGCCAAATCAACTCGGGCAGGCGCTTTTGCTTCAACGCGCATGATGACCTCTTCAGAAGTGGATTAAGAACTCACGTAAGAGCAGTCAGCTCTCAGCTTTCAGCATTAAGCTAAGGCCCCCCGCGTGGCGCCGGCTTCCGGGATCCGTTGGGCATTGTTGGAGTCCGAAAATCGGAGCCTCACCTGCCCCCTCCTTCGCTTGAGAGAAGGGCTCCGGATGGAAGAGGTTGAGCTGAGAGCTGATTGCTGAAAGCTCATTGCTGTGCTACCTGCATCGTCTCATCAATCGTCAGAGTCGGCCAACCGGCTTTGGCGGGCTCCGCGGGCACGGCGGTAATCTTGAAATGTTGGCCATCGTCCACTTCCGCAGTGTAATTGTAGCCGCGCCGGTTCGCGCCGGAAAACGTAATCGAGCCATCCTGCTGGAGTTCATCGACTGAGGCGTACGACCCGTGGCTTGCCAGATTCATCCTCTCGGCTTGGCCGATGGCGACCAGATCGCTCTTTACGCCCACCACGTCGATGACTTCTTTAGGCGCCTGCCCCGCCGTCGGCCCCTGGGAGAACTGCGATTTCATTACAAACCAGATAACCGCCACCACTATTAATAATCCCAGGATGCTTCCTGCTGTTTTCATAAACACTCCTGTCCAGGGTTGGTCGGAAGGTCGGCCCTATTTTGACGCCATGTGCGCGCGGATGCAATAAGTTAGGGTTTTTTCTCGGCCGCAAGCAAGCTAAGATGTCGGCCAGCGCAGTCCGTGTGAATTTCACGATTGGAGGCGGCGTGGCAGACACAGCCGATGTGGTCATCGTAGGCGGAGGGATTGTGGGCGCCAGCATTGCATACCATCTCGCTGAAGCCGGCTCCACAAACGTCTTCGTCCTGGAGCGGGAGCCGCACCTGGGCCGTGGCTCAACGGGTAAGAGCATGGGCGGTGTACGCGCGCAGTTCTCCACGGAGATCAACATTCGCCTATCGATCTACGCCCTCGATTTCTTTGCCCGATTCGAGGAAGCCACCGGTTGCCCGGGCGGCTATCGTCCGCAGGGCTACCTGTTCGTCGCGACGAATGAAAAGCACCTGGATTATTTGCGCGCCAATTACCAACTGCAAGTCGCGTGTGGGGTGAAGACGGCGGAGCTGCTTTCGCCCGCCGAGGTTCTCCGCCGCATGCCGCACTTGCGTTCCGACGATATCCTGGGAGGCAGCTTCAGTTCCACCGACGGTTTTGTGGATCCCTACAGCGTCATGACGGGCTTCATGCAACGCGCTACGGAAAGAGGCGTGCGCTTGTGGAAGGGAGCGGAGGTCACAGCAGTTTCGCAGGATGGCAGGGGAATTGCGGGCGTCGACACCACGCGCGGCCAAGTGGCAACGCGCACCGTGGTGAACGCCGCCGGACCCTGGGCGGCCCAAGTGGCTGCGCTGGCCGGAGTGGAGTTGCCCGTGCAACCCCTGCGTCGAATGTTAGTTCCCACCGAGCCGTTCCCTCTCATCGCGCGCGAAGCACCCATGACCATCGATATGGCCACCGGCTTTCACTTCCGCCCCGAGGGGCTGGGAGTGCTGCTCGCCTGGAACGATCCGGAAGAGACTCCAGGCTTCAACCTGAATTTCGATCCGGCGTTCATCGAGAAAATTCTTCTGCGCGCGGTCGACCGCGTTCCGTGCTTTGACGCGCTGGAAGTAAATCCCAAACGCGCGTGGGCCGGCCTCTACGAAATGACTCCCGACCATTACCCCATCCTCGGGCCGGTGCCGCAAGTCCCCGGATTGTTTCTCGCCAATGGCTTCAGCGGCCATGGCGTGATGCACTCACCCGCCACGGGGAAGGTCCTGGCAGATTTGATCCTGCGCGGCCACTCCGATCTGATTGACGCTCACGCTCTCGACCTGGCCCGCTTCGCCGAAGGCCGGCTGATTCATGAGACCGCTGTGCTGTAATCGCGGCGATTGCGTGGTCCCGGGTTTCGCCTGACGCTCCGTCGGAATCTTCCGACTCGCAAGGTGCTAGAATAGGTCCCCGAAAATCAGAGTCAGCAGGAGGAACCCTGGTATGGCAACACGACGTGTATTTATAAAGAAGGCTTTGGGCGGTTCGGCCGCTCTAGCCGCATATGGACTTTTTCCCTCCGGCCGTGTGTTGGGAGCCAACGACCGCATCCGCATCGGACTCATCGGCGCAGGCGGGCGCGGAACGGCAATCTTCAAGACAGCCTTGAAATGCCCCAACGTGGAGGGCGTGGCCGCCGCGGACATCTATACCCGCCGCCTCGAAAAGCTGAAGGCGAGCATCCCGTCGATCCAAACGTACGGTGATTTTCGCAAATTGCTTGACGACAAGAGCATTGACGCAGTTCTGATTGCCACGCCCCAGCACTTGCACGCACTGCACTTCGTTCCGTCTATTCACGCGGGAAAGGATGTCTACCAGGAAAAAACGATGGCGTTCAATCCCGACCACGCCAAGCGCATGCGCAAAGCGCTCAAGGGCTCGGGACGCGTGGTCGCGGTCGGCATCCAATCCACCAGTTCGACGGCCATCCCCAAAGTACGTGAATACCTGCAGCCTGAGCGCATGGGCGTGATCACGCAACTGCACACTTTCCACTACCGCAATGCTCCCTATGGCGGCTGGAAGCGCGAAATTCCCGCCGACTGTGACCCCCAGCACGCGGACTGGAAGGCCTTTGAAGGCGAGGCGCAAGACTATCCGTTCGATCCCAACCGCCTGATCAACTGGCGCTTTTTCTGGGACTACTCCGGAGGGAACGTTTTTGAAAACATGGTGCACCAGGTGGGATTCTGGTTCAAACTCCTCGATCTCAAGATTCCGCAAAAGGTAACGATGGTGGGGGCCAACTACCTTTCGCCCGACATGCAGCCCCCCGACACCATGGACGTGAGCATGATTCAACAGGAAAAGATTCTCTTTACGTGGAATTCCATGTTCGGCAATAACCTGATGGGTGAGGGCTACGACCAGGTGCTCGGCAATAAGGGGACGATCGTTCGCGACGATAACGACAACGTGCGCTACCTTCCCCAGGAGAGAAAGTCCGCGGCCCCGAGCATGGGCGAAGCGGCGGGAAAAGCTCCGGACATTGTCGGCGCGGGTGACTCCACCTTGCTGCATATGCAGAATTTCTTCGACTGCATGCGCAGCCGCAAGGAAACCGACTGCCCCTTCGAGCTGGGCTTCCGTGCTGCGATCACCTGTCGCATGGCGGTGGATTCCTACCGGCAAGGTCGAACTCTGAGTTGGGACGACGAAAAGGAAGAAATCGTTTAGGAGAAAAAGCGAACCCTGCTGATGGAGCAACGCATGAAAAAGATACTCAATGAGCCTTACGCTTACGTTGACGAGATGCTGGAGGGCCTTTGCCTGGCCCATCCGCAGTACTACAAGCAGACCGGCCCGGCGGGCCGTGTGATTGTGCGCGCAGACGGGCCGGTCAGCGGCAAAGTGGGAATTGTTTCCGGCGGCGGTTCCGGACACTTGCCTGTCTTCACCGGATACGTGGGCAAAGGTCTGCTGGATGCCTGCGCGATTGGCGACGTCTTCTCGTCCCCCGCGGTTGACCAGGTCGCGGAGGCCATTCGCGCCGCCAATGGGGGCGTCGGAGTGCTGCGCCTTTACGGAAACTACGGAGGCGACAACATGAACTTCGATATGGCGGGGGAGATGGTCGAAATGGAAGATATTTCCACCACCACCGTCCGCGTGGCCGACGATGTAGCGAGCGCCCCACTGGCGGAGCGCTCGAAGCGGCGAGGCGTCGCCGGGTTGGTCTACGCGTACAAAATCGCGGGCGCGAAGGCTGACCAGCGCGCAACGCTGCACGAAGTAACAGCCACAGCGCAGAAAGCCGCGGACGCCTGCCGCTCGGTGGGCGTAGCGTTGACACCCTGCACGGTGCCGGCGGTGGGCCGCCCGACATTTGAAATCAGCGATACGGAAATGGAGATTGGCATGGGGATCCACGGTGAGCCGGGTGTGCGCCGCGGCCCGATGCGGCCCGCCGACGCCATCGCAGAAGAAATGCTATCACTTCTGCTGGCTGACCTGCCTTTGCATTCCGGAAACCGCGTTTCAATCTTGGTGAACAGTCTGGGCGCGACGCCTCCGGAAGAGCTTTACATCGTCTACCGTTATGTGGCCCGCAAACTGGCCGGCATGGGCGTGGAAACCGTCATGCCTTTGGTGGGCCGCTATGCAACCTCCATGGAGATGGCCGGCATGTCTCTCACGATTTGCCAACTCGATGCGGAGTTCGAAGCCCTGTTAAAGGCCCCCTGTGATTGCCCATTCTGGAAGGTCTGAAGCGCGCCGATAACCGTGGCTTCGATCGGTGTGCCGGGTGTCCCTTACGATCCATGGACACTGCATACATCCTACCGCGGACGCCTCAAATCGGAAATGCCTCGTCACGGATTAGACTCCCCTGCCGCCAAATTGATGTTGATTTTGAGGCGTGGATGTTGTAAATAATTTAGGTGTCATTTGTAGATGATTTAGGTGTAGGATTCAATTATGGGTAAACCGTCCGATTTGCTCCAGGGAACACTCGACCTGCTGATCCTGAAGACAATTTCGCTCGAACCGAAGCACGGGTGGGCCATCGCCAAGCGCATCGAGCAGGTGAGTAACGACGCGCTGCAAATCACGCAGGGTGCCTTGTATCCCGCCCTGCATCGGCTGGAGCAGCAGGGCTGGGTGCGCGCCGAGTGGCGCTCAACCGAAACCGGTCGCGAAGCCAAGTTCTACAACCTCACGAGAGCAGGCCGCGCCCAACTGGAGAAGGAACTCGCCCAGTGGGAGCGGCTCTCGAACGCCGTGGGGTTGGTGATTCGCATGGTATAGGAGAACGTCGAAGTGAAACTGGAACGCTGGTGGAATCTCATTCTGATGCGGCTACGCTCCGTCCTGCGGCGAGGCCCGGTGGAGCAGGAACTGAACAAGGAACTGCGGTTTCATCTCGAGGAGCAAGTAGAAGAGAATATTGCCGCGGGTATGGCGCCTGACGACGCGCGTTACGCTGCTTTGCGCAGGCTTGGCGGCATGGATCAAATCAAGGAGGAATGCCGCGACATGCGCCGCACGAATTACCTCGAAAACCTTAGGCAGGATCTCCAGTATGCCTTCAGGGCACTCCGTAAGAGTCCCGGATTTGCGGCAGTGATCCTGCTGACGCTGGCCCTGAGCATTGGCGCCAACAGCGCGATCTTCAGCGTTATCGACGGCGTTTTGTTGAAGCCGCTTCCGTACCCCGAGCAGAATCGCATTGTCCGCGTATTCTTCACCAGCCGCACCTTTCCCAAATTCCCCCTCAACCCATTTGATTTTCGCGACCTTCGGGCGCGCAGCCATTCCTTCGATTCGTTCGCCGCCTTCACGCGTGCTGATCTTCAGCTTTCAGGCACGGGGCAACCGGCAAAACTCAATGCGTTTCGGATTACTGCCCGGTACTTTCGCGTGCTCGGTCTCGGCCCGGAGCGTGGGCGCGAATTCGATGAGCACGATGAGATACCGGGAAACGGAAGGCTGGTGATCTTGAGTGACAGGCTGTGGCGCACCGAGTTCCATGCCGCGACGGACATCGTCGGAAAAAGCATTACGCTGGACGCACAGCCGTTCACGGTCGTCGGCGTCATGCCGCCTGGCGCCGAGCATCCGGGGAACGACTATCATCCGCTCGGTTATGGCGACACGGTCGATGCCTGGTGGCCGTTCACATTTGAAGGCGATCCCAACGATCGCGGGCCGCATTATCTCGAGGTTATTGGGCGGCTGAAATCCGGTCTGAAACCCGGGCAAGCACAAGCCGAGTTGAATGGTCTGCTCGCCCAGATTCATCGCGAACACAACGATCAAAACTCGGACTGGCGCTTACGGTTGATTTCCCTGTATCAGGAAATCGTCGGCCCTAGCGAGCGCATGCTGTTGGTACTACTGGGGGCAGTGGGCGTGGTCTTGCTGATCGCGTGCGTGAATGCCGCCAATCTCCTGCTGGCGCGGGCTGCGGCGCGTCATCGAGAACTCGCGGTGCGGTCGGCCCTAGGTGCGCCAAGGTCGCGCTTGATCCAACAGATGCTCACCGAGAGCCTGCTGATCTCCCTCCTCGGTGGAGGCCTGGGGGTTGTAGTTGCCCTGGGCGGGGTGCGAGCTCTCGTCTCCCTGCTACCCGCGGACTTTCCGCGCGCGGACGCAATCCACGTCAACCTTCCGGTACTGGCGTTCACCCTGCTCGTGGCCGTTGCCGCCGGATTCCTTTTCGGTCTCGCGCCCGCCTTGCAGATTTCGCGCACGGATCTGCAAAAGGGCTTGCGCGAGGGCGGGCGAAGTTCCACCGGAAGCGGCCGCCATACTCGGGTCCGTAGCGTTTTGGTGGTCGCGGAGGTGAGCCTTGCTTGCGTGCTACTGATTGGAGCCGGTCTGATGCTCCGAAGCTTTCTAAACCTGCTCCGCATGGACCGAGGATTCCGTCCGGAGCACGTTCTCACCGCCAGTATTCCGCTGCCGGAGGCGGATTACAAACCGGGCGAAGCGGCTTCCCGCTTCTATGACCAACTCGTGACCAACCTGAGTTCCATTCCGGGTGTCAAGAGCGCCGGCGCGGGCAGCGACTTGCCCTGGACCGGCTACGACGAGAACACCGGGTTCGACATCGAAGGGAAGAAGCCCCCTCCGCACGAAGGATTTCATGCGCGCTACCACGGCGCCACACCGGACTACTTCCGCGCCCTCGGTATTCCACTCATCCGCGGGCGCTTCTTTACTGAAGCCGATAACAAGGCTGCGCCGCGGGTGTTAATCATCAACCAGGCCATGGCGGCACGCTACTGGCCGCACGAGGATGTGGTGGGGCACCGCATCACCTTCAGCGATGCGCCAAAAGAAGCCGACTGGGCCAGGATCGTGGGCGTTGTGGGTGACGTGAAAGACAAGCCCAATAGCAGCGGCGCGGAGCCGGCATTTTGGATGGCGGTCCTCCAGTGGGGCAACACTCGTTTGTCGATTGTGGTGCGCGCCGACTCCGACCCCCGGCGAGTGCTGGCGGCGGTGCGCCGTGAAGTCAGCCGGCTGGACCCCTCCCTGGCGTTGGGCGATGTCCGATTGATGGACCAGATCACCGATGCCAACATCTCCGCGCCTCGATTCGCATTCTTCCTGGTCGGTCTGTTCGCAGTGCTCGCCATCGTGTTAGCGGCCATCGGAACCTACGGGGTGATCTCGTACTCGGTGAGCCAACGCACCCACGAGTTCGGATTGCGCATGGCGCTGGGTGCGACTCCCTGGGACGTTCGGCGCCTCGTGATTTCGCAGGGCGTCAAACTCGCATTTACCGGCGTGGCGCTGGGGGTCTTCGTGGCTCTCGTGCTGGCGCGCGTCTTGCGAAGTCTGATCTACGAGGTCAGCTCTGCCGATCCGCTGACCTTCACGACAGTGTCCATGCTGGTCATTTTCGTTGCGCTGCTCGCATGTTACCTCCCGGCCCGAAGGGCCACCCAAGCGGATCCGACCGTCGCGCTGAGGGCAGAGTGACGGCGCTAATCGGCGAGTACGGCGAAGTAGCCCTTCACCCGGCCCGCGACGGCTGATGAGAACGCCTGTCGCGGTCCACCTTCTTCCCTTGGGAGAAGGTCGGAAGAATCAGGCGCTCCTGCGCCCGGAGAATTCTTTCCCTCTCCGCAGGGGAGAGGGGGCCCGCCGCGGGCGCCTTCACCAGCCGCGGCGAGACGGGTGAGGGGGCGCTTCCTTTGCTTTCTCCGCCGATCGCCGCAGTTCCGCCGAAACCTCCCTCGAAACGGACAATTTCGCTAGCGAAGATGTCCGAGAATCAAGCGCACCGGGTCGGCATTGTTCCATAAGTGGTATATATTTCAACAACCCAATACTATTCACTTGACAGACAGTTTAACACGGTCTAAGCTAGAGTCGGGGGCCTATGTGCGTCGGCAGGGTGGAACGACCGTGCAACCTCTGCCACGAAACGGAAGCCAGAAGCCGTGGGCGGGGGAGCCGAGCGCCCGATGCCAAGCATTCAGCGGTGGGCACTCGTCGCGGGCTTAGAAGGTCTTTATGTCCTTGGTCCGGATACCCGAGATGCCTAGCGAGAACTTGGCTGCCTCTGCGGCAATCGTGGACAAATTGCGCGAAAACGGACGTTCCAAACATCTCGAAAATGAAGGTTCATCCGGGGATGTTGATGAAAACAAAG
>CAZCVY010000006.1:18823-53505 GCA_964501985.1 uncultured Acidobacteriota bacterium
CGTTCCAAACATCTCGAAAATGAAGGTTCATCCGGGGATGTTGATGAAAACAAAGAAGAGCAGGTTTCATGTTTCGGGCGTCAGGTGTCAGGCTGGCGCCAACCGGCCGCGTCGCCGGACTTGGCGACCCCACCTCATCCTGGGCATGCGGGGACCGGCCACAAATTGCCCGAAGACAGGCCTTGCAACATTTCAAAAATGAAGGTTCATCCGGGGATGTTGATGAAAATAAAGAAGGGCAGGTTTCAGGCGTCGGGTTTTGGGTATCGGATTCTGGGTGTCAGGCATAGCGCCACTCGTTCCTTGCTGAATCCACGGGCCCCATCCCGTCTAGGCGTGCGAAAAACGTGGACAAATTGCGTGAAAGCGGACGTCGCAACATTTCAAAAATGAAGGTTCATCCGGGGATGTTGATGAAAACAAAGGAGAGCAGGTTTCAGGTATCGGGTGTCAGGCCCAACGCCAACTGTTAGCTTGCCGGAGCCGGGGGAATCTATGCCGCTTAGGCAAAAGGGGTACGACTCGCGGCCATAATTTCCATGGATCAGTGTTTGCGCTTCGGGCCGGGGAGCGAAACGCTCCCACTCAGGCGGGTCGGATGCCCGCGCTCCCTGACCCGAGCTCCACGGCGGCGGTCCCTGGCGGCGCGCCCAGGCAAGGGGGCCCAAGATTGGCTTTGATTCCCCAATGAAAACCCGCGGCGGCATCGCCTTTGCGCTTTTTCACACCATAGGGGACGTGATGCCCGTCATTTTACGCATTGATGCGAGCCCAAGTTCAAACCCGCTGTTCCTGGCCCGGACTATCAATGGTCTGCTAAGTGGTTTAGTTTCAATAATGATTATTTTGGCGGCGTTAACCTCGTCATTCCGCGCCGTTTGGCATACGGTTTGCGATATGTACGGTTGCGAGGGACTTCGGGTCCTAGGAACCCGTCAAAAGACGGGTTGGGGGTTGGAGATAACGGAAATCGGACGAACCGGGATCTTCAACCCCCGTAATAATTACAGGCGCAGTTCTCAGGCAAACCCTCAGCAGCCAAAACAGATTGTTTAGAGGCAAGTGATGTTAGACATCACAGAGCTCAACCGCTTTTATTCGACGGAGGTAGCCACCGCGACCAGCAAGCCAGCGCTCTGGGCCGCTGCCCCTTCTCATTTACTGTTAGCCCTTGCGAATTCCAAGCCCCTAGTGACGTGGCGAGTGACCCGGTCCTGCAACCTGAGTTGTTCGAGTTGCCTCTACGACTCGCAGCCCCGGCGCTACGGAGCGGAGCTTAGCACGGCTGAAGGATTGGCGCTCATCAGCGATCTCGGGGGAATGGGTGTTTCCCGCTTGCTGTTCGCGGGTGGCGAGCCTCTGTTGCGGGCTGACCTCCTGGAATTGGTGGCCTCCGCGAATGATTGGGGAATCCAACCCACGCTGCTTACCAATGGCACACTCCTCAGCCCTGAGCGGGCAGCGGGGTTGAAACGCGCGGGATTGCACTCCGTCAGCATTCTGCTGGAAGGGGTCGGTCGCGAAGTGGATCGCCATCGATGCGCGCCGGGCGCGTTCCATGCGGTATTGGATGGGAATGAGAATTGTAGAGCCGCCGGACTTGCCGTTGACGTCCGGATTCCGCTGAATCGCTGGAATTATCCCGAACTCGCCAACATTCTGGATTTTATCGAGCGGCGAGAAATTCAGAAGGCGGTTTTCGCCCACTTGGTCTACACCGGGCGGGGGAATCGGCCCGAAGACGACCTCACGCACGAGCAGAAGCGGCGCGCCCTTGACTTGATCCTCGAGCGTACACAAGCCTTCCATCGTCGAGGAGCTGCGATCACTCTTGCGACCGACGAAAACCATGCCGACGGAGTTTACCTTTTCCTGAGATTGGCGCGCGGCAATCCCCAGTGCGCCAAGACCGCCTATCGGTGGTTGCAGGGGTGCGGAGCCCATGTGCAAGGCGCGGGCGTAGGACTGGCCGGAATTGATTCCGCAGGTAACGTCCATCCTGACGCTTACTGGGCAAACCACACACTTGGTAATGTGCGGGAGAGACCCTTCCCCCAAATTTGGGAGATGTCTACGGATCCGCTGCTGCGCGGATTGCGGGATCGCCTCCCGTTATTGCAGGGAAGA
Organism: uncultured Acidobacteriota bacterium; assembly: GCA_964501985.1. Classification (GTDB taxonomy): domain Bacteria; phylum Acidobacteriota; class Terriglobia; order UBA7540; family UBA7540; genus Bog-366. The sequence goes on from CAZCVY010000006.1 coordinate 20,951, forward strand.
TGCGGTAATTGCCGCTGGAAACAAGTGTGTGGGGGAAATCTCCGAGTTCGCGCGGAAGAGTTTTTTGGCGACCCTTGGCAGGCGGATCCCGCTTGCTATTTAACGAATAAAGAAATTATCAAGGGAGTTACGGAACAAGTTGAGACATTGGAAGACGACGTGCTCTTAGAAGAGCAGGCTGCGTAAAACAGCCAGTTTTAGTTTCTGAGTCGTGATTATCTGATGAAAACGTTGACACACAAACCGCGGCTCATTTTCTGGGAGGTGACAAAGGGTTGCAACCTGCGTTGCATTCATTGTCGCGCCACCGCTACGGAACTCTCATCAATCAATGACCTACCTACGACCAAAGCCCTGAACATAATAAAGCAAGTCTCTCAGTTATCCCTACCTATCCTAGTTCTAAGCGGTGGCGAACCTCTTTTTCGTGCAGACATTTTTGAATTGGCCAGCTACGCGCGCGATTGCGGATTGCGTGTAGCCTTGGCGACGAACGGAACGTTGGTGACTCAGGAAGTTGCCCACAAGATCGTGGATGCCGGCGTGCGCCGCGTCTCCATCAGTTTAGACGGAGCGGACGCCGCTACCCACGATGCCTTTCGAGGCATCCCGGGAGCATTTGAACAGGCCGTGCGCGGCTTGCGAAATCTGAAAGACCTCGGCATGTCCGTGCAAATCAACATGACCATCGCGCGCCACAACGCCCATCAACTTCCCGCTGTGCTGGAAATGGCGCGGAATCTGGGCGCCGACGCCCTGCACACCTTCCTGCTGGTTCCGGTGGGCTGCGGCGTGGGCATTGCGGAAGAGCAGATGGTTCCTGCCGAGGAATACGAAAAAATCCTGAATTGGTTTTACGACCGCGCACAGGAAGGCGGCATCGAGCTAAAGGCAACCTGCGCGCCACACTACTTCCGCGTCGTGCGCCAACGCCGCGCGGCAGAGCGCCGGGCCGCTTCCCTGGCGCAGCCCTCTTACTCGAGCAACGGACATGAGATCGGTCCCACGGATATGACGATGCCCGGCTCGACGGGGATCGGACTTCACCCGCATGCGCACCCCACTGGTGCGGGTCGCCCGGATAGCATGCAGGCCATGACCAAAGGCTGTTTGGCCGGCACCGGCGTGGCGTTTATTTCCTATCAGGGCGAGGTTTATCCCTGCGGTTACCTGCCGGCCCTCGCGGGGAACCTCCATCAACAGAGCTTGGCGGAGATATGGGAAAGCGCTCCGGTGTTCCAGCAGCTCCGTGACACGGACAATCTGAAGGGGAAATGCGGCTATTGCGAGTTTCGCAATGTTTGCATGGGTTGCCGCGCGCGCGCCTTTGCCGCTACGGGAGATTTCCTTGACGAGGAGCCCTTCTGCGTCTACGAGCCCCGTACCGCCGCAAAAGTTGAGAGCAAGATTGTGGTTTTGAACGGCGTTCCGCCTTCCGGTGAGCGCTGCTCGACACTGTGTGCTGAGGGGGCAGTTGAGGAGGAAAGCCATGCTGCAATTCACTGATCTGGTACGCGGCGGAGAAGCGGTGCGCGACGTCAAACAGAAATTCCCCGAAACCGCGCCCGTCTTTGACCAGTTTGGACTGCGGCCCTCCTGCGATGACTGCTCCATTGAAATGGCCGCTCGCAAAGTCGGCGCTTCCTTCGAAGACCTGCTCGTTGAAGTTAACAAGTCAATTTACAAAAGCCGGGGAGTGACTGCCCGGGCGTCATGAGGTTTGCTGACATGCCCAGCGCTACTCCTATCCTTAGCTTGCTGGCGAGCCCGCGTGGGCGCTCTTTCTTCTTGCCGCGTGAACACGGGGCCTGGGGAATGCTTTTGGTCCCTTTGGTCACCGGCGCCGCTGCCGGAAATCCTCGCGGGGACCGGATCATCTGGATTTTCTTACTCGCCGCGGTTGCGTTAGGCCTGTTCTGTCTGCGCACGCCAGTGGAAGCTGTATTGCAAGTTTCACCGGTGCGTCCGCAAAACGATGTGGAGCGGAGGCTCATTCATTACTTCATCTTTATCTATTCCTCCGTTGCCCTCTTGGCCCTGACAGTTCTCATACTTTGGGCGCACGCGTACGGACTCCTGCTGTTAGGCGTGGCCGCGGCGATAGCTTTTCTTCTTCAGCCCGCTCTGAAAAAACTCGGTCGGCAAACGCGCATGAACGCGCAGTTGACCGGCGCCATCGCGCTGAGCTCCACTTCAATGGGAGCTTATTACCTGGCCACGGGGCATTTCGGCACCATAGCCGCGATGATCTGGTTGGCCAATTGGCTGTTCGCCGCTAATCAAATTCATTTTGTTCAACTGCGAATTCATTCCGCGCGAGCCTTGACCTCGGGGGAGAAGTTCCTTCAAGGAAAAGGCTTCCTGATCCATCAAGCGTTACTCCTGTTGTTCCTGGGACTGATTTGGCGAGCCGGATGGCTTCCGGGGCTCATTCTGGTGGCCTTCGGGCCGCTGTTGGTCAGGGGCTTCGCGTGGTTTCTCGAATCACCCCGGCCACTTCGGGTTCATCGGCTGGGGGTCAGCGAGTTGCTTTATGCCATCGCCTTCGGGCTATTTTTCATCGTCGGGTTTCATCCCCCGATTGGATAGCGATATCTCATCTATGCGCGAAAATGCCGGCGCGGACAGCTTCCGCGCCCCCAAAAAAGCCCCGTTGGACGTGGGGCCATTGTTTCCCTGTTTCAGTGCGCAGGATATCTCTGACGATTGCCTGGGGCGCGTCATTGAGGTGGCTCGCCTGGCGCCCTCGGAATGGAATTTGCAAACCTGGCGCTGGATCGTGGTGCGTGGCGATGCCGCCAAGAAATACCTCGAGGCCGCCGCTTACATCAAAGTGCCCCTTAGCTCGGCGCCCGTCATTCTGATCTGCCTCGCGGACACCCTGGCCTGGAAGTCTGCGCCTCAGTATTTACAAGAGATGATTGCCGGCCGGAAAATCACGGAGGAAGAAGGCCGCGAGGCCTTGCGCCGTCTTCGGGAATACTATTCCGCCTCCCCCGATATTGCCAAGCGTACTGCTCTAGCCAACGCTTATGTGGCCGTCCACCAAATCCTTCTGGGCGCGGCGGAGTGCAGCCTCTCGGCATATTGGGTGACCGAATTCGACGAAGCCAAGATCAAGACCCACTTTCATATTCCTGACCACTTCTTGGTTGCCGCGTTGCTTCCCATCGGTTACCGGGAGGAAACTGAGGCTTCGGTTGGCGCTAAGCTGCCTTTGCGCGCTTGCATCTACAAAGAGAAATTTGGCGAGTCCCTCGGCCCCGCCCCCGAGTGAGAAACCAGCGAATGAATTTGGAGTTAGTCCGCTAGTGATACACTTCAACGGCTGCCATCGGTCCCATTACTTTCGTTCCATTTTCTGTTTTGCCAACGCCCAACTATAATGCCCGGGTGTATGTCACCCTCGTCGTTTGCTGCCTGCTTTTGAACTCCGGGGGCGCGGTGTATCTGCTGGGTAAGGCGAAGCTCGAGCGCCGCAAGAAAATACTCTTCGCGGTCGCGGCCCTCGCTTCGATCGTGCTGAAGCTGCTCCTGGCAAGACAATGGAGCGACTTCGATGTGGGCTCCTATAGTCTTGTGGCTTCTCTAGTGCTGCATGGCAAGAGCGTCTACGCGAATACCGAGTACTACAATTACGCGCCGCTTTGGTCCATCTTTCTGGCAGGACTCAAGCAGATTTCCAACTTGCTCCCGGCCGTCGGAGGCAAGGTCTTTCACTTCTACATTGCCGCCTTCCTGGCGGTTGTAGATGTTGCCCTGGCCGCGCTTCTAACCACAAAATACCGGTACGCCGCCGGCATGTTTTTCCTCTGCTGCCCGGTCACCGTAATCCTAACCGGCTCCTATTCTCAATTCGATAACTTCGCCTTGCTCGCCGGGCTTGCGGCTTGGCTGCTGGTTCGAGAGGGCAACGCCCCGTGGCGCCGCATCCTGCCATCCGCCGGCTTGCTCGGGCTGTCGTTGATCATCAAGCACATTTTCTTCTTGTTTCCGGTATGGATGCTTTTCTGGCCTAAACTCGGAAGCTTGCGAAAGCGAATGGCATATGGGGTGATCTCCTACGCGCTCTTCGCCCTGTCGTTTCTGCCCTGGGCCGCCGATCCCTTGTCGCGCGCCGGGATTTTGCAGCACGTCTTTCTTTATCGCTCCCGGTTGTACTTCTCCGTGCCTCACCTCCTTGCGGCCTCCCGGCATTTTTGGATGATTTCCCCCACGGAGACGTCGTTCCTTACCCTCATCTGGATCGCCGTGCTGATTGCTGCCGGCATTAAAGTGGGGCGGACTGAGGGTGAACTTTTCCCGATGTATCTGCTGGTGATGTTCGCGGCCTCGCCAGCCCTGAATGATTACTATTTCGCCTTGCCGATGCTCGCCTGCGCGATTTTCTACCCGGGTTGGCCGATATGGGCCTTAACTGGAACGACGGTAATAGTCTTGTTTGGTTCTCCTGGCGGCATCTATAGTCTTCCCTTCAACAGGGTTTATTACCTCGCGATCCTCTCCGGCCAGGTCGCGGCCTGGGCCCTGTTCATCGTTCAGCAGAGGCAAGCGGGTCTGCCGGCTCCCCTTGCGCTCTCCGCCCAAAGCACCGCGAGAAGAGCTATGACTCTTGCCTTTGCCAGCATGACAATGATGTTCCTCATTTTGGTGATCAAAGCGTGGGTATTCGGCCTGACAAATTCAACTTGGGTTTTACCGGTGGATAACGGATGAATCAGACAAACCCCGACGATCGTTTCGAGGCCGCCCCCCCCGGCGCCGCCCCGAGCGCTCCAAAAAAGGTGTTGACGGTCCTTATGCCCGCGCACAACGAAGCGGACATCATCGCCGCCGCTGTTAAGGAGTGGCACGCGGAGGTCATCGCCAAAATACCTGGTTCTCGCCTCTTGGTGATAGACGATGCCAGCACCGACCGCACTCCGGAAGTATTGGGACAACTCACCACCACCTTACCCGGCTTCGACTTTATCCACTGCGATGTGAATATCGGGCACGGAAAGGCGCTGAGATTCGGCTTCCGCGAGGTGGAGAGCGACTTCGTATTTCAGACGGACAGCGACCGGCAACATCGCCCCTCCGATTTTTGGCGACTCTGGGAACTACGCAATCAATATGATTTTGTGTTCGGGGTTCGCGCAAAGCGTCAGGACGGCGCCTTCCGCCTGGTGGTGACCCATCTGATGCGCGTGGTGAACTGGCTGCTCTGGCAGGTCTGGATTTCCGACGCCAATTGCCCATTCAAGCTTATGCGGCGCAATGCCCTCACGGCCGCGCTCAAGCTTGTCCCTGAAGATTCGTTTATCCCCATGGTGATGCTCTCGATTCTGGCGCGAAAATTGCGCTTCCGTGTGACGGAGGTTCGCGTTGAGCACCTGCCAAGGCGCGGCGGCACACAGTCACTGCGCGGGAGGGCGCGATGGGCGCGCGTCACTTGGCGGTGCACCCTACAATTGGTCCGGCTTCGCCTCCGCCTTGGAACGGCCTCGACTGCCGGTTATCCCGACCGCCGCCCGGAGTTGGCTCTTCCCGCCACGAACCCCTCTACCTTCCATTCTCCAAGTTAGCCGCCCCTTCTTGTAACCCTTCACATTCGCAGGAGAGGCGTGGCACGCCAGAGGGGGAAGCTGCCTTGCGCGAATCTGATTGACTTCGAATAGAATCTTCATATAATCAATCACGACTGAGCATGGTGGTTTTTCGATGCAGAGTTCTAAATCCAAGGATTTGGCGCCCCAACGGTTGGAAGAGCTTCGTGGCATTCTTGGCCAGAACCGGGTGGTGCGCGTCGAGGAGCTTACCGGGCAACTTGGCGTTTCGGCAGCCACCGTCCGCCGCGATCTGGGTGAACTCGAGAGACTGGGCGAGGTACGTCGGGTCTATGGAGGCGCCGTCAGCACCGGCGGCCGTCTCGATGAACCGCTGTTTGACGACAAGACCTCCGTGGCCGCGGCGGAGAAGCGGCGCATCGCCGAGACCGCGGCGACGTACATCAAGCCCAATGACACGATTTATCTGGATGGCGGCAGCACGGTTCTGGAGTTGGCTCGCCTCCTGAAGGATCGCTCGAACATCACGATTGTCACCAATTCCCTGCGCGCGGCGGTGGAACTGGCGGGTAGGGGACCGCGCCTGATTCTGGTGGGGGGCGAACTGCGCCGCCTTGCCCAGACCACCGTGGGGCCGCTGACACGCTTCATGATCCAGGAACTCCATGTGGACAAGGCGTTTATGGGAACCATCGGCCTGACCATAGAAGAGGGCCTCACCACCACCGACCCTACCGAGGCTTATACCAAAGAGCTGGTGATGGAACACGCCCGAGAGGTCATTTTGCTTGCCGATAGCAGTAAGGCCCACAAGATTTCGTTCACCCGCGCCGGCCGACTGGAGAAGGTCCGGGTGCTCATTACCGATAAATCGATCGATCGGAAATTATCGAAGGAATTGCGCAAGCAGGGGATGGAAGTCGTGATTGCTTGAGGACTCGGGATACGGGACACGGGTTACGGGACACGGGACACGCGATCGATTTGCGATTCGGTTCGACTAGGGCAGTCGGGTTTCTCGAATTTCGATTTCGGAGAGATAACGAGCCCCGATCCTCGTGTCCCGTATCCCGTATCCCGTATCCCGATCATTCATGGAGAACCGATGACGCCAGCTTATTTGCAAAATTCAAGACCTCAATTCGCTCCTTTTGAGATTGATTGCGGATCGATTCCCGCATTTCGTTTCCAGGGAAATCTTCAGAGCGAGCTCGCCGCCGGGCGCATCGACAGCTCGACGGCCGTGGGACTGCTGGAAGACATGCTGATGATCCGCGAGCTGGAGGACATGATCGTGACCGTGCGGTCCGGTGCCTACGAGCCGCTTGCGGGTTTCAATTATCGCGGTCCCACGCACGTCTCCATCGGGCAGGAAGGAGCTTCCGTCGGAGCGTGCAGCGCCCTGATCCTGAAGGATCACATCACCAGCACGCACCGCGGCCACGGAGACAGCGTGGCGCGTGGATGCTGCGCCCTGCGCGACATGCGTGATGAGCAATTGCGGAAACGTCTTCCGCACTCGACCGCCGTGGCACATGACGAGCTTCTCGACCAAGCTTTGGAAGAGCATGTCTATCGCACCATCGCCGAGCTCTTCGGCAAGGAGGATGGCTATTGCCGGGGGCGCGGCGGCAGCATGCACATCGCGGACTTCACGGTCGGCCACCTGGGCGCAAACGCCATCGTGGGCGGAGGCGTGCCCATCGCTACCGGCGCGGCAATGGGTTTGCGCTACCGGCAGAGCGGCGGCGTTGTTTGTTGCTTTGCCGGGGATGGCGCCTACAACAACGGCGTCGTTCTGGAATCGCTAAACTGGGCGGCGCAGGCGCAATTTACCAATGAATTTGCCGGCGACCGGCCCTTCGGTGTGCCGATTATCTTTTTCGTTCTCAACAATCACTACGCGATGACCGGGCGGTCCGATAACGAAGTGACCGGAGTCACCCACTTGGCCCAGCGTGCGGCCGGCTTTGCCGACAATCGCATGCACGCAGAGATCATCAATGGCATGGATGTGCTGTCCACCCGCGACGCCGTCCTGCGGGCGGCGAAGGGCTGCCGCGAAGGCCAGGGGCCTTACTTCTTCGACGTGGACACTTACCGCTACTTCGGCCACTCGTTGAGCGACCCGCGCAACGAATATCGCACGCGCGACGAAGAAACAGCATGGAAAGCGGTCGACCCCATCGCAGCTTTTGAACAGCAGCTTCTGGATTGCGGAATCCTGGACCAAAAAGGAATTGATGCTCTAAAAGCGAAAGTGCGGGACCGCAATGCCCGAGCGGCGATTCGCGCTGCGAAAGCCGCCGACCCTCCCCCGGCAGATGTCATCAAGTACATGTACACCAGCACCTCGGTGGAGACGGTGCCGCCCGAGTTTGCGCATGTCGAGGTCCTTGAGCCACTGCCTCCCATCAAGCGGGTCAATGGCGAAATCACCTACCGCGACGCCATCAAAGAAGCCGTGATCGAAGAGATGCTCCGCGATTCGCGGGTCATCTTTTATGGCGAAGATGTGGCCGAGTACGGCGGCGCTTTCAAGCTCTCCAAGGGATTGCTCGAGATGTTTGGCCGGGCACGCGTTTTCAACGCTCCCATTTCCGAAGCGTGTATCTGCGGCACGGCGGTGGGCGCGGCCATGGTCGGACTGCGGCCAGTGGTGGAGTTGATGTACATGGATTTCCTCCTGATGGCGGGCGATCAGGTGGGCAACCAGGCGGCCAAGTGGCACTACATGTCGGGCGCGCAGGTGGAAGTGCCCATGGTCCTACGTGTATCGGTGGGCGCGGGGAAAGGGTATGGCGGCCAACACTCGCAGACGCTGGAATCGACGGTGGTCCACGTTCCCGGGCTCTACGTGGTCTACCCCTCCACCGCTTACGATGCCAAGGGTTTGATGAAGTCCGCTATCCGCGACAATAACCCCATCATGTTTGTCGAGTCGCAGGGCCTGTACAACGAGAAGGGTCCTGTACCCCAAGAAGAATATCTCCTGCCGCTGGGCGTTGCGGATATCAAGCGTGCCGGAAGCGATATCACTCTGGTGGCTTATGGTCCGGCCGTGCCCCTAGCTTTGAAAGCTGCCGCTCGCTTGCAGCAGGAATCGGGCGTAAGCGCGGAAGTGGTAGACCTTCGCTGTCTGGTGCCGCTCGACATGGAAACCGTGCTCATGTCCGTGCAGAAGACTGGGCGCTGTCTGGTGGTGAGCCAGGCCGTGAGCATGGGCAGTTTCACCGGCGAGGTCGCATCGACGATTCAGCAGCAGGCCTTTGATTATCTCGATGCGCCGGTGGCGCGCGTGGGAGCGAAGAACGGTATCGCTCCGCAATCGCATGTGCTGGAAGCGGTCTTCTATCCGCGGGTCGAGGACATTCTCGCCGCGGCGAAAAGCATTTTGTAGCAGACGGCATGCGGCGTACGGTAGAGGGCGGACACGAGTGTCGCGGCCCCGTATCCCGTCTACCGTCTACTGTCTGCCGTCCGGCGACTTCTGGCTCCTGAAGGAAACGTTGGTATGGTTAAAGCAGTGATCATGCCCAAATTAGGGCAATCGGAAGAGACCGTCAAGATCATCAAGTGGCGCAAACAGGTCGGTGATAGCGTCGCCAAGGGCGACGTTCTTTTCGAAATCGAGACCGACAAGGCCGTCCTGGAGGTCGAGAGTTTTTATGAGGGCACGCTCCTGAAAATTGTCGCGAAAGAGGGAGTGACCGTCCCTGTGCAGGCTAAGGTGGCCTTTGTGGGGGACCCCGGCGAGCCGGTTCCGGAAATACTACAGTCCGAAGTCCCAAATCCGAAGTCCGAAGCGAAGCAAGGCCCCAAGCCACCAGACCAGAGAAGCCACCCACTCCCGGCGCACGGCCTACCCGACGTGCGAGCGCGAGCCACGGTTCAAATCCCACCTCCCTCTACCTCGGGGAAACCGGCACCTGAGGTCTTCGAGCCGCAGTTGTTCCGAATCAGTCCCCGCGCCGCGAAGTTCGCCCGGGAATCTGTCATCGATCCAACGCCTATAGTGGGAACGGGCCCCAGCGGGCGGATCGTCGAGCGCGACGTAAAGCAATACCTTGAGGCCCAGGGTTACAGCCGCCTGCGCATCACCCCCACCGCGAAACAATTGGCGGCGCGCGAGGGAATCAATCTGCTGAACCTCGTGCCGAAAGAAAATGGCAGCCAGACGACCATCGAGGACATCGAGCGCCTCCTGGCTGAGCGGCCCAAGCCCATGTCGCGCATGCGGCAGATCATCGCCCAGCGTCTCACGGAAAGTTACACTCACGCCCCGCACTTCTTCGTGACGGTATCCGCCGACGTGACCGACTTGGAATCGCTGAGGGCGGGGTGGAAAGCGCAGGGAGTGTCGTATACGCTGACGGACTTCGTTGTGAAGGCCACGGCCCTCTCGCTGGAACAATTTCCTCTCGTCAACAGCACCTCCGACGGTGAGAGCATCCGCTGGCGCAGTAATATCGACCTGGGCCTGGCGGTGGCGCTCGAGCAAGGGTTGGTGGTCCCGGTCATTCGGCGAGCCAATGAACTGACTGTGGCGGAAATTCACTCGCGGGCGCAGGGACTAACAGCCAAGGCGCGCGCGGGACAGCTTACTCCGGCGGAAATGACCGGCAGCACATTCACTATTTCCAATTTGGGAATGATGGACGTGGAGAACTTTACCGCGATCATCAATCCTGGCGAGAGCGCGATTCTAGCTGTCGCGAGCGGCACGAAGCAGCCGGTGGTGAAAAACGATCAAGTCGTGATCCGCACGATGATGAAGATGACCCTGTCGAGCGATCACCGCTTGATCGATGGCGCGCTGGCGGCGCGATTCCTGAACTCGATTCGAAAAACCCTTGAGGAGATAAGCCTGTGGCAGCGTTCGATATAGTGGTGATTGGCTCGGGACCTGGTGGTTACCCTGCGGCGATCCGCGCAGCGCAACTGGGCGCTTCCGTGGCGCTGGTGGAAAAGGAGGAAATGGGGGGCACGTGTCTGAACTGGGGCTGTATTCCCACCAAGACATTGATTGCTTCGTCGGAATTGCTCGCGCGCATCAAGTCCGCCGGGACGATGGGCCTGCGCGTGGAGAATGTCTCCTTTGACTATGCCGCGATGGCCGACCGCAAGGACCAGGTGGTTGCGAAGTTGCGCAACGGCATCAAGCAATTGCTCAAGGCCAACGGCGTTACGGTGATTCAGGGCAGCGCCTCGTTTCAGAGCCGCAATCGAATTCAGGTGAACGTTGTCAATCCCGGCGCTGAACCTGTCGTCCTGGATGCCGGCAAGACTATTATCTCTACCGGCACAACTTCCGCCATGCCTGCATTTCTCCCGCGCCACGAGCGAGTTGTGGAGAGCCGCGGCTTTCTGAACCTGCGCGCGCTGCCGGCCACCACGCTGATTCTCGGCGGCGGGATCATCGGCTGCGAGTTCGCCTGCATGTTGGCGCAACTCGGCGTGCAGGTAACGATGGTGGAGTTGCTCGAAGACATTATCGCGGGCGTCGACGCGGATGTCCGCCGGGAATTGCGCCGCCATATGGAGAAGACCCTCGGTATAGGCATTCTGACAGGCGTGACGCTGGAAGAAATCACCGCGGACGGCCGCGGAGTGCGGGGTCGGGCCGGACAGGAAACCTTGGAAGCCGATCTGCTGCTGGTGGCTCTGGGCCGCAAGCCCGGGACGAGTTCATTGAAGTTGGAAAATGCCGGACTTGCTCCCAATGAGCGGGGCTTTCTTGATGTCGACTCATACGGCAGAACGCGCGTCGCTACTATTTATGCCGTGGGCGATGTCACCGGCGGCCCGCTGCTGGCCCACGCCGCCACCGCGCAAGGCTTGGTGGCCGCTGAGAACGCGTGCGGACGCTACGCGCACAAAAACGAAACTGTGGTTCCGAATTGCATCTTCACTACGCCCGAAATCGGCACCGTTGGCCTCGGCGAACAGGAGGCCCAGCAGCAGGGCCGCAAGATTAAGACGGGAAAGTATCTATTCGGTGCACTCGGAAAGGCGATGGCCATCGGTGAGCCCTCAGGTTTCGTGAAGTGGGTGGCCGATGCGGAGACGGATCAACTGCTAGGCGCGCACGCCGTCGGTCCCCGCGCTACCGACATCATTGCGGAAGCGGCGGTGGCGATTCGCGCGGAATTGACCGCCGCGGACCTTGCCTACACCATCCACGCCCATCCCACGCTGGCCGAAGCCTGGATGGAAGCAGCCCACGCCTTGATGGGCGAACCCATTCACTCCGCGCCGCCGCGCAAATCATCGTAGGTGCTGGGTCGACCCTGCGCGAGAGCGTGGCGCGTTGGAAAGGCAAAAGTGAAGTCGGAAGGCAAAGCGCAAAGGTCAAAGCCGTGCGGAGCAAAGGCGAGGATTCGAGTGGTTACGCCAGCATGAGCCGCTCACCCTTTGGTTCGGGAATGGGGTCCCCAAATTCGCGAGCGGTGTCGATCCACAATTGCATGGCTTCATTGGCGTGACCGAGTGCCGCTTCCTGCGTCTCGCCGTGGGCCATACATCCAGGCAATTCCGGGACTTCGGCAACGAAGACCTGATCTTTGTTGCTCCAATAAATGATGATCTCGTATTTGTGCATATTTACTCCCTTGCGGCTCCAAGCCCGTAGCGCACGACGACGCCCCGTACCTGACGTACCTGATACACTTTGGCCTTGCTGCCTTCTCGCTGCAAATTGAGCAATTCCCTTACGCCATGCCGCCGGAAAATGTGATGGCTGCCACGGATGCGTTCTTGGAATCCCAACCACCGAAGGAAATTGCGAAGCTCGTCGAAATTGATGTTGGCATCCGACGCGCCTTGCAGGATACGAAGTCGGAGCTCCTCGTATTTGTCCACAAGACCTAATCTACCACAGGTCAAACGCGAGAGGCTTGTACACCGAGTTTTCCGGTCTTTCCGAGCTTGAACGTCGCGCCGCCCTCTCGGGTGGTACTCGCCGCTTCCGTGCGGGCAGAGATAGCTTCCACCAATTACACAGCGCAGTATATGACCACACCTTTGGGTTGTAGGGGCCTCCGGCGCTGGTCCGGTCCGAACGCCGTTCGGCCCTACATCGCGCGCAAGCATTGCGCGCATTTTGCCGGATAGGGGCCCGAAGAGGGCAGGCACGAGGCCTGCCCCTACGATATGCGAGCGGCCTACTTCTGCCTCAAGACAATTCCGCCCCGCGTTCAGCGAGCAATTCCTTGAGAATGGAGCGGTGACACCGCTTTTCATTCTCGCAGTAGCAGCCCACGGAGAAGCTGGTCTGATGGGAAAGCGCTGCCAGCAGATCAAGCAGTCTGGCCGCCTCGGGCTTGTTCATCTCGCCGCGATATTTGCGCTCAAACTTCTTCCACGACGGCTCGTCCCGAGATCTGAGCGCAAACGCTACCAGCTCTGCGCTGGGGGCCAGAATAGGCAGCCACACGTCGTAGAAGGCGCGCTTGGCGAACTCCGTCTTCGGCACACCCCGCGGCGGTCTGCGCACCGTACCCAGGCGCAAGCCTTCGTTCGGTTTTCTCGGAGACCCGAGTCTTAATACCGCAATTGGCATGTGAGTTCTCCTTCCCTGACCAGCCACGTCCCAGCAAGCGTAGCACAGACCAGTGAGGTATACTTTGGGGCGCACGAAACGGGGGTGGCGCAGACCTGTTTTGCGGCGGTTTTGTGAGAACTCTCGAGGAGTCACACCGATGGGTTTGTTGTTTTGTTTTTTGGGCGCGATTTCTTTTGGTCTTTTAGGGAGCGCGTTGAAGGCGGCGGAACGAAAGAAGGCGAACGCCGCGGGACTTATCGTTTCCATGTATGCCTGGCCGGCATTGATCATGCTCGTGCGGTCTCTGCTTCTCAAATCGGGTGGTCACATTCCCGGCAAGGTGTGGGCGACGGCGGTCATTCTGGGAATCGGTGCGGCTGTTGCGTCCTTAGCCTTTCAAGTGTCCATTAGCATTGGCAAGGTCACGGTGGGCTGGCTGATGATGAATCTGTCCTCCGGCGTTGCTGTCGTTGCTTCGATTTACGTGTATCACGAGAAGCTGACCCTTCTGAAAATTGTGGCGTTCGGTCTGGTAGTGGTTTCAATCCTTTTCCTCTGCTGGGGACAAGTGATGGAGAGGCGCACGGTCAGCGCCGCCACACAAGGAGAATGATCTTGTCATGTGGTTTCTGCTGATGCTGGTGATGTTCCTGACCAACGGAATGAGCGCATTCGGCCTGAAGATGATCGCGGCCTGGGGCCTTCCCGAGACCGTCAAATATCCCTATTTAGCCACGTGGTACGCAGGAGGCCTGGCGGCTATTGCCCTGCCCATGCTGCTCAAAGGCATGCGGGTCGGGAAGACGGAACTCTTTTGGGGAGCCGTGGCGGGAGCCCTGAGCGTCGGCGGACAGGTCGCCATGGCAGTGGCACTCGGTTCCGGCCTCCCTGGGCACGTGGTGTTTCCCATTGCGATCGGCGGCTCGATTGTCGTTGTGGCCCTGGCCGGGCGGCTGGTGTTCGGCGAACGCATGAATCGACACACCGTGGTGGGCGTGGCCCTGGGATCCATCGCCGTCGTTCTTCTGGGCGTGAGTTGAAGTTACCGGGCCGGCAGGAAAGTGCCGCGGATCTACGCAACAGGTCCGCGCTACTCCGTGCTACTTGCCGGTGAGCCACTCCGCTTTGACTTCCTCGATTACCTCCTTGGCTGCCTGCTCAACCTGCTTGGCTCCCCAGTTGGGATCGGAGTGGGCCCGCGGGTCGTGCTCTTCGCGCACGGTGTGGTCCGGCGTCGGCACGCAATCGAAGGTCTCACCATCCACGATGGCATAATCCACATTGCGCAGATTGCCCGTGGCGGGAAGCCGCGAAAGATCGACCGAGCCCGGCCACGTCGCTTCGAGCATTGACGTCTCCGCCGCGTCCGCGTGGCCGATGGCCCCGGCGATCAGCGACCGCGGGAATCCGGGGTAAACCCACCGAACCCGCCGCGGTGTGTGTCCGTCGTTGAATTCGCGGCAGAGCCGGTCCAGCACCGCCCGTTGGTTATTGGCTCCATGCCCGTTCACAATGAGCACCCGACGGAAGCCCATGCGCGCAAACAGAATGTGGAGGGCGTCGCGCACGACGGCGGCAAATATCTCCTCGCGAAAATAGGCACTGGCCACTACGTTTTTGGGAAAATCCATTCCTTCAATAAAGGCGTCGCGGTCAAATCCCAACGACTCCAGCATGTCGGGTCCGCGCTCGCGCTCCGTCCCCACAAAAAGCGGCGGGAAATAAGGGCACTGAAGTTCATAAGCCAGACGGCGAGCGAACGCGTGCGCCAGCAGATTATCGCAGCCCATCGCCAGGTGAGGCCCGTGCCACTCCAGAGGAGCGACCGGCAGAAGCACCAGGCCGTTGCGTTCGCGGGCGGCAACAACTTCGTGGGGGAATAAGTAGGCCATGTTCCAGTCCCCCTGCTCGATGGGACGTTTGGTCCGGGTTACGCTAGCGTCAGCCATTTCTCCCTCCTTAGATATGCAACACTCACAAGTTGGTTGAGCCACATCGTCTCGCGTTCTGAGCATCGACAGCGTTTGATCTGCCCGCATAACCTACATCCGTCTTCGGTTGGAGTGCAAGAGTGATGTGGACGGGGGCGATTTGACGTAGCGGCGAGTTCACCTCGCCATGGGGCGGCGTGAAGCCGCCCTACGTCAAATCAACACGCGACTATGTTGGCTGGATTGTGGACGTAGTCAGGACGTCAGGCGGTCTCGCCGGCCAGCCGCTCGCCGAATCGTCGAGAGGCGGTGAAGACCGCGCCAATCTGGACCAATCCCGCCAGCTTGTATTTTGCGAAGGAGGCGAGCCCGGCCGAGGCGATGCAGCCGCACTCGCTACACACGGGATTGCCGCCAAACTGGCAAGGGGTGATCGGGGTTGTGAAGTCAGACGAAACACAAGCCGTTGTTTGGGCGAAAATGCATTCCTGGGGTGACGCGGGCGGGTCCTGAAATCCTTTCAGGATGCGGTCGCCCATTTCCATGAGCGGGAAGATCCGGCGGAGGCGGCGAAGCTCCTCCAGCACTCGGGCACGATCCTGCGGAGTCAGACGCTCTTCGCTCACCTCGCCGTGCTGGGGCGTGTACAGACTGAACCAAATCTTCCTCACTTCCTTCCGCTGCGACCAGAAAGTTGCAAATTCTTCCAGGTAACCCGGGCGTTGAACAATCTGCCGGGTGATCGTGCAGTGCACGTTGATCCGATGCCCGGCAATGTGCTTCAGGATGCGATCGTAAGTGGCAGGCGCGCGGCGGCGATCGTGTTCGGGCTGAAGGCCGTCAATCGAAACGGCAAGGTACAGGTTGGAAAGACTATGCCACGACTCGGGGATGGGCCGAACCGCGCTGGTGACCAGCATCACCTCTATGCCCATGGCTTCCAGTTTGGGGAGCAATTGCTCGAGCTCGCGGTAGCGAACCAGCGGCTCACCCCCCACAATGGAGACGTGCAACGGGCGATAGCGGCGAACCAACGCCAGGACTCCGGCCACTAGGGCTTCCCCTTTGGCGTCGCGGAGCTCCCGAAGTGTAGTTGAGCCCCCGAGATGGTCCGGGCCATAGGCATAACACCCGGGACATTGCAGGGGGCATTCTTTGGTGATCTCGATCGACAAAAACGGCTTCTGGCCCTGTAGGATACGGCCCCAGGCCGGGATCAGATCAACTGTCTTCATTCTTCCTCCCTTTCTACCCGAGGCCCCGGATGGCAGAGTCCGGTGAAAACTCAATGGAAACCCGCGATGCCGCCAAAACAGACACAGCACCGCTGGGCCAGCAACCGCCACAGTGACATTTAGTCTTTTAGATTACATGTATCGGCATTAAGTTGCTAGAAATCTTAGTTTTGGTGCGGAAGGTCTGCCTTTGGCAAGGCGTCCGCGAGGAGCAACGCAGCCCCACTGAAGACCAAAGTGTCCACAAAATAGTTCAGCTCGTTGCCGATATCGGAGGGATTAGCGACCAAGGTCGGGAGGTAAACAAACATGATCAGAAGGAAGATCACGATGCCCAAAACCGTTGCCGCCAATCGCGCCTTCTTCATGGCCATGATGCTAACCCCAGCGGCAAACAGCACGGCGCCTACAAAATAGGACCACAGAAGGCGCCCTGGAACCCACGCGAGTGTGACCTTTCCCAAAGGAATCCCAGGTATGAACTCGGGGTGCAGAAAGTGCTCCACGCTGAAAAACACACAGGGTATCCCGATGAAAAAACGCCCAACTGTCACGAGCCACGGCAGGCCGGGCCCGCGCCCTTCCCGCGCATAAGCCCCCGCAAACGCGAAGGCGCCGCCGCTGAAGGAGATATCTCTTAGAGCCACGGCCTACATGAATCGATCCCCGGGGTTAGCCACGACGTTGGGAATGTGGATCAATGCCGCGAACAGAAAGAGCATGATTCCCAAAAGCGTGGCCGCCGAAGACGCCAGCCGGTTAACGATGATGGCAAGAGCGGCAGCGAAGAGCGCAACACCCACAAGGTAGACCCAGAACCGCGGCGCAGGCATCCAGGTGGGCACAGCGAATACGATGAACCGGGTGGCGGTGAAGTGCTCGGCGCTGAAGACGGCCATCGGGAGGGTATAGAACAACCGGCCAAACGGCATGACCTTGTCGAGCCCCTGCGCATGCGGCACCTCGCGGACGACCATGATCAGGCCGATCACAAGAAGCGCCACTCCCGCGAACCACGGCCAGAACACCGGGCCCGGAATCGACAAGGCCAGCAGCGCGACGGGAGCGCGGCCAAGAGCGAGTTGCTCGAAACCGCCGTTCAGTATCCGCATGCGATTCCTCTTAATCCGCTCGAATCCACGAGTCAGTCTCTCGCAAGGAGTGGTCGGCTGCAATACCCACTTGAGCTAACTTTGTTATGACCACTATGATGGAATCATGAGAAAGGCAGCCGGCTGGTTATCGCCGCTTATTGCCATCGATCGCGCGCGGGGAACTCCCCTGCACGCGCAAATCTACGAGGCTTTCCGCGCGGCGATTGTTGCACGAAATCTGCGGGCCGGCGAGCGCATTCCGTCTACGCGGGCGCTCGCGTTGGAGTTGCGGATTTCGCGCATTCCGGCCTTGAACGCCTATGCCCAACTTCTGGCGGAGGGCTACTTCGAGAGCCGCGTGGGAGGGGGGACATTCGTGTGCAGTTCCCTTCCTGATCCTCCGGCGCCGGCGGAAAATCGCGCTGCTGCCGTGGAGAGGACCCGCCACGCCACCCCCTATTGCGCGCCGTTCTTCGCTTCTCCCGCGCTATCAGCGGCCTCCCAGGATGCGAGGATGCGGGCCATTCAATGTCAGCCAGCCGGCCATGGAAGCCTTTCCGTTTCCGGTGTGGTCAAAGGTCGTCGCGCGCCATTGCCGCAACCTAGGTCCGAGCGCTCTCCAATATGGCGATCCGATGGGGCTCATCGAATTGCGTGAGGCAATCGGTGGGTATCTCCGAGCGGCGCGTGCGGTTCGGTGCGAGACGGCGCAGATCATGATCACGAGCGGCTCCCAGCAGGCGCTGGATACTGCCACCCGCGTTCTTCTGGAGGCGGGAAGCCCTGTGTGGGTGGAGGAGCCGGGGTATTGGCTTTCGCGACAGATTCTAGCGTCGGCGGGTTGCCGGCTGGTGCCGGTCGCGGTGGATTGCAAGGGGTTGAACGTGTCCGAGGGCATTAAGCGGTGCCGCCGAGCCCGTGCCGCCTACGTGGCGCCTTCCCACCAGTACCCGCTCGGGGCGACGCCTGCAATTGCTGGATTGGGCGCAGAGCTCGCGGTCCTGGATCGTTGAAGACGACTACGACAGCGAGTTCCGCTTCGACCGTCATCCTCGGCCGTCGCTTCAGTGCCTCGACCGAACCTCACGGGTGATTTACATAGGGACGTTCAGCAAAGTCTTGTTTCCTTCGCTGCGGATTGGTTACGTGGTCATTCCTACCGCCCTCGTCGATAGTTTTGTCTCCATCCGCCACTCCATGGATGTTAGCCCGCCACATCTCACGCAAGCCGTGCTCGCTGATTTCATTAACGAGGGACATTTCTCGCGCCACCTGCGACGGATGCGGATTGCGCACGGCGAGCGCCGCAGGACCCTGGTGGATTGCCTCCGGGAGGAAATCGGTGTCATCCTGGAAGTGCACGTCGCCGAGGCCGGCCTGCACGTCGCGGTAACACAGCCGAGGGGATACCGCGACCGTTCCATTGCCGCCCGCGCCGCGCAACAAAACCTCTTGCTGTGGCCGCTCTCGCCGACGTACTTGGGCCCGGCGTCGCGCGAAGGGTTTATTCTGGGGTTAGTTGGAATCACGATAGCAGAAATCCTCCCCGCCGTGCGCCGGCTCCGCGAGGTGCTTTGAGAGCGCCCACCGAATTGTTTGCCCCTTGATTTATTCAGTAGACAATCTACTACCTCAGGTGGTAGATTGCCTGCCACCATGACGAAGCAAATCCCGGGAAACCGCATCGAACTTGTTTATGGCTCGCTCGACATGCTGATTCTGCGCACGTTACTGTGGGGGCCCACGCACGGACACGGCATTGCCAAATCCATTGAGCGTTTGTCGGATGAGACTCTACGAGTGGAGCACGGGTCGCTCTACCCCGCCCTCCAGCGACTCCAACAGGAAGGTTGGATTTCCGCCGATTGGGGCGTTTCTAAAAACAAACAGCGGGCCAAGTATTATCGCTTGACCGCAGCGGGGCGCCGGCAATTAGTGGCCGAAACGTCGCGCTGGGAGCGGTTTGTACGAGCCATTACCGGTGTTCTGCGGCCCGCCGAGTCCGAGGAAGGGCAGTGATTGATTGACGATCTTCGATCGAAGGTCTCCGTCGCGAACGGATGGACGATGGTCGATTGGCATTCGATTGGTGGATTCGAAAACTTTGGAAACACTTGACGCACGAACTCCTGAGGAGTGGCGGAGGTGGTTGGCTGATCATCACGCCGCCCGATCTGAAGTGTGGCTAGTTTTTTACAAACAGCACACTGGGCAGGCGTCAATCGATTATGAGGATGCCGTGGATGAAGCACTGTGCTTCGGATGGGTCGATAGTCTCATCAGGCGCCTCGACGACGCGCGTTACGCCCGCAAATTCACCCCGCGAAAACCTGACAGCAGGTGGTCGACCGCAAATCGCAAACGTTATGCGCAGCTAAAGGCAAGCGGGCGATTAATGGCGGCGGGACTGAACCGGCCGCCGACGGATCGAAGCGGTGACGCACCCAGGCCGTCGCTCGCAAAGATACCACGTTACATTCAGGAAGCGCTTGCGGGTAATCCGCCAGCCTGGAACTTTTTCGAGAGCCTTGCGCCGTCCTACCGGCGACTCTATATCGGCTGGATCGATTCGGCTAAACATCAGGAAACCAAAACGAGGCGGCTGGCTGAGGCCGTCCGCCTGCTTGCGGCCGGCAAGAAGTTGGGACTCAAGTGAGGTACGGAATACGGGATACGGGGCACGGGAATCGCTGTTAGCTGTGAGCTGTTACCTCTGCGCTGTGGGCTCGCCAACCTTTTTTCCTGAAAAATGATAACTCAGGACTGAAGACTCCCCCGCTGTGTTAGAATCCGCTGTCGCAATCTTATCTCTTAACCAGGAGGAGTTATGTCCAAACAGGGAATATCCCGCCGCGAGTTTATGGGGCGGACGGTAGGGGGCGCGGCTGCGGCCGGGCTGGGACTGGGGGCGCCGGCGCTGGGCCGGGCGGTGTCGCCCAACGAGAAGATCACGGTGGGCGTGATCGGGGCGGGAATCCGCGGGCTCGAGGACATGCAGAGCTTGTTGAACGCGGGCGCGAATGTGGCCATGGTCTGTGACCTTTACGACGGCCACCTGCGGCGCGCGCTGGAAATCCAGCCCAACACGCCGACCACGCGCGACTATCGAAAGGTGCTCGAGCGCAAGGATATCGACGCCGTGTTGATTGCCACTTCCGACCACTGGCACATGCCCGTTGCCGTCGAAGCCATGAAGGCCGGCAAAGACGTTTATTGCGAGAAGCCCATGGCGCACACTATTCCCGAAGCGCTGGAAATGGTGAGAGTGTCAAAGGCCACGGGCCGCGTCGTGCAGGTGGGAAGCCAAAGCCTCAGCATGCAATCCACCACCTGGGGCAAGCAGCACCTGGATGCAGGCGACATTGGCAAGGTCTTCATGGTGCAGTGTGAGATTTTCCGGCCTGACCCGGTGGGAGCATGGCGGTATCCCATCCCGCCCGACGCCACGCCGCAAACCATTGATTGGGAGCGTTACCTGGGCAGCGCCCCCAAGCGGCCATTCGACGCCGCTCGCTTTTTCCAGTTCCGCAACTGGTGGGACTACGGCACGGGCATCGCGGGGGATGAGTACGTCCATCTGCTCTCGCGCGTTCACCACTTAATGAAGGTCCAGTATCCCTTGAGCGCCGTGGCCAACGGCGGGCTCTACAAGTGGACCGGTGACCGCGAAGTGCCCGACATCCACAACACCCTCTACGACTATGGCGCTTTCCAGGTGGTGGTGATGGCGAACCTGGTCTCCAACTGGGACGGAGGCGAGATTGTCCGCTTCATGGGCGACAAGGGTACGATCGTCCTGACCGAGGAGTCCGCCCAGTACAAGCCTTATGACTCGGATTGGGAATTCGAATACCCGCTCGAGTCCTGGCCCAAGGACACCAAAGGTCCCTTCATGGAGGCGCGCAAGGACGACCCGGCCATGGATATTGGCACCTTCTCGAAACAGCCGAAGCGCCAGGGAGCTTCCATGCGGATTACCGCCGAGGGCACCGAAGACCACATGCGCAATTGGTTCGACGCCATCAAGACGCGGAACCAACCCATTGAAAACGTGGACTTTGGCTGCGGTACCGCGGTTGCGTGCCACATGGCAAACCTCTCCTACCACGAGAAGCAGCGCGTCTTCTGGAATGCGGAGAAGGGTCAACTTACCGGCGACAAAGGCCCCGTCGATATGTACTGGCCGAGCGGCGCCAAGGGCCCATCCCGGCACCACCAAACCACGTGACGCCGATAGCCGCCGTACGCACGTTCGACCCTTGATGCGAGTACCTCAGCAGACAGTAGCGAGGGGAGCCAAAACTCCCCTCCCAGATTCGATGAGGTTGGCACCGAGGCGTCGGGGTGGTCCCCAACGCAAGCCGACGTCAGAACCGCCCCCATAGTAGCAAAATGCGTATATCTCTTCGATAAACACCGCTACGTCATCAACCCCATTAGAAAACAAACTGTTGCGCAAATTAGCGCAGAGTGCTGTGAATCTCCACAGGTCCCGGCAAAATGCGACTATCCCTCCTTCGGAACGTACAGAAAATTAACGGTTTCTAAGAGCGTCTCCGGACAAACTCTTCACATCTTTGGCGAAACCCTTGCTATCTATCCGGTGTTCGTGGGGTTTCGGGACAATGGCAGTAGCGACCTACTCTCTAAGAACTCGGCTGATCGGGGAGCCCAAAAAGGGGCAACGCCTCCCCCTCGTAACGGGGACGGTTTGGGCCTCGACGATGAGCAGGCCTTCTTCTGCCACGCCCTCGTGTCAACTCCAGATTAGAGCCGCAGCAGTGAAGAGGGTCCTGATCCTCGCCCTAATGATCGGGCTTGGCGTTTCTTGGGTCAGCGCCGCCAAGCACCCCGCCCTTGACCCGAAGGTGGACGGCGCGAAATGCATCGACTGCCATGCGGACAAGACCAAGGGAAAGTCCGTCCACACAGCGATCGCCAGCGGCTGTTTGAGTTGCCACGAAGTTCGAGTTAACCGGGACATCACCAGAATAAAGTTAACCACCGCAACCCCTCTGGACCTTTGCATCACCTGCCACGCGGACAAGAAAGCCGCTGATATTAAAGGGAAAATCCACAGTCCGGCGGTTCGCGACTGCCTGAAATGCCACGATCCCCACGTCGCGGACTACAAGAACCAGTTGCTCCAGCCGATGTCGGGAGCGACGAAGCAGGATAACCTCTGCCTGACCTGCCACAACACGGGCGTAGACGTTCTCAAGGGGGGCAGCCGGCACGCGGCCCTCGACATGGGCTGCGACACCTGCCATGTCACTCATAAAACAGGGGATCCTGCGCAGCGCGAGTTCGCGTTCCACCTGACCAAAGACGCGCCGGCGCTTTGCCAGGACTGCCACGACGTGAAAGACGTGGCGATGCTGAAGGCGCACCAGAATCAGCCCATTGCCAAGGCCGATTGCCTTCAGTGCCACGATCCGCACCAGTCCAAAGCGCCCAAGCTGATGCAGGCCTTCATGCACAACCCCTTTGAAGGCAAGCAATGCGACACCTGCCACGCGCCGGCCAGGGACGACAAAGTGGTGCTGACACAGAAGGATGCGAAGTCCTTGTGCGTGATGTGCCACGAGGATGTGGCCAAGCAGATCGCGACGGCCAAGGTGCAGCATCCGGGCGCTGCGGGCGATTGCACGGATTGTCACAACCCGCACGCTGGAAGTTCCCCAGGCTTCCTGCAACCCGGCCCCGTGGCGGCATGTCTCGCCTGCCACTCCGACCAAACCGAGCAGTTCAAGAAGAGGCACCTGCACCAGCCCGCCTCCGAGCAAGGGTGCGCCACGTGCCACGAGCCACACGGCAGCGACAATGCGCACTTGCTGCGTGCGAAGAGCGTGAACGGGCTTTGCCTGGAGTGCCACGGGCCCGACGCCAACCCCCAGAAGGTGGAAGGGGCGAGCCTGGTGACGATCTTCGACGGCAAGGTGAAGCTGCCGGAAAACTACTTTAGTAAGGTGCCGATTCTGCCCTTGAAATATGGCCGCGGACATCCGATGGAGAACCACCCCGTTGGTGACTTCATCGACCCCAAGACCAAAGCCCCAGTGCACATGGATTGCTTATCCTGCCACCAGCCCCACTCAGGAGATCAACCGGGGATGCTGGTGAAAGACCAGAAGAACGATATGAAGTTCTGCAACACATGCCACATCAATCCGATGAACTTGATGGATGTGCAAATTGGAGGCAAATGACATGTTCAGCTTCGCGGTTCGACCGGCCCGGAAAGGACACTGCGGTCGAGGTTCCAAGGCCCTCCGATCAAATCCAACCAACCTTTGGGTCGCGGCGCCTTTGGGGTTGATCTGCTTGTTGTTGTTCTTCTGCCCCGTTGAGCTGCATGCGGGCAAAAAGAAGGCCGATTCCGCTCCCGCGGTTGACGCAGCAAACGCGCGTACGCGGGCTTACTTCGATATCACCAAGATCGTATGGCCAAATCCCCCTGCGATCCCGCGGATCGCGTTCAAGGATCTCTATACAGGCGAGAAGGTAGACCCCAGCCTGTACGGCAAGCACAAAGGAAAGCAGACCTGGATGGACCGTCTGGCGGGAGCGCAGCCCGATGACCAAATGAAGCTCACGAACATCCCCTTTCAACTGATTCGTACTTATGGAGTGGGGGTGGATTCAAAGGGCAACATTTATGCGGCGGACCAGGCAGTGGGCGCCGTGTTCGTTTTTGATCCGAAAAACAAGGACCACGTTGAAATGATCGCTCATGGCAGACAGGCGAGCCTGGACATGATTGGCGGGGTGGCGCTGGATGACGACGATCGCCTGTTCGTCGCCGACTCGAAGTTGCGCCATATCCTGGTGTTTAACCCCAAGCACGAAGCGATTGCGTCTTTCGGAACGGATGACCTGGTTCGGCCGGGCGGCCTCGCCATCGATCGGGAGAACCGGTTCCTCTACGTAGCCGACACGGGAAATGACGTTGTGGATGTATTCGACGCAGACACCTACAAGTTCTTACGCAAGATCGGCAAACCGAGCCGGAAGCACGACCAGACGGACCCCGGCACATTCGCGGATCCCGAGGGCGTGGCAGTAGATAAGGATGGCAATCTTTACGTGACGGATACCCTAAACGACCGGGTGGAGATGTTCGATGCCGATGGTGAGTTCATCAGCACGTTCGGCAAGAATGGCGATGGTCCCGCCGACTTCGAACGCCCAAAAGGAATTGCCGTCGACTGCGATGGCCACATCTGGATCGTGGATGCCGCTCTGAGCATGGTGAAGGTATTTAACCGGCAAGGCCAACTGCTGATCTACTTTGGCGGGGTGGGAAATTATCCCGGCCAGTTTATGGGCCCGTGGGGAATCGCTATCGGCCCATCGAATGAAGTCGTCGTTTCCGAGACGTTTCCGGGGCGGGTGCAGGTGTTTCGTTACATTACCGACGCCGAGGCCGCCGCTGAGAAGGCGCGCCGGGAGAGCGAATTGGAAAAACGGGCCGGATCGACGGGGGCGAGCGGGGCAAATGCCGGCAGCGGCGCTCCTGCCGGAGGTCCCTCATCGAAGGGGACGGCGGCAGCTTCGCCAACTCCGGACCCGAAAAAGGATTTCGCGGCGCAGTAGAGCCGCAACGAGTTTTGGTTGTCGACGGACAGCCAAAGCGCAGCTCGAGGAAGAACGCCGGGCAGCGTAATTTTTATGAAAGCAACTCCTCAAGGAGGTCTAGCAATAACATGAAGAAACTAACTCTAGCAATCCTCGTTACGCTGGTAACTGCGAGCGTGGCGATGGCTCAGTTGCCGGGTCCAAACCAATCCACGGACATTCTGGGCGCGCATAACGTTGGGGGGCGAGGCTGTGTCATCTGCCACGCTCCACACAGCGGCGTGCTTGGCAACGGGAAGGCAACGACCAACGATGTCAACAACGGTATGTATGCCCTTTGGGGCCAGGACCTTTCTCCACTCTACGGTCAATCGCTGAGCTTCAGCGGCGACGGTAGCACAACAAAATACCCTGTAACTCTGCCTTACTCCACGACGGCTCTGACGCCATCGGGCAGCCTTACCATGAACGCAGCCAACATGCATGACGCTGACTCGCAAGTCATTTTTTGTCTGAGTTGCCACGACGGCGTCTTGACCAAAGTTGGAATGATGACGGGTCATACGGTTGAAACCTTGCCGGTGGTCGGTGGAACTGCGCCGACTCTTCTGGCAGCGCAAGCCCCGAGCAACGGGACAGCGTACAGCAACGACCATCCGGTCGGAGACTTTGCGACCGTCGGTTGCAATGCTGCCGCGACTCCGGAATCGGGATACAACTGGGACTGCACCGGCGGGGGAGCAACGACTACCCCGGTTTCGATGACAGGTACGAATTCAGCGAAATTCCTCACGTCGTATCCTGCTTCCTTCTGGAATGCGTCGGGAAGTCCCTTGTCAACGGGAACTTTGAACGGCGGAACGGTGAACGCGGTAACCTGCACGACCTGCCACAATCAACACAGCATGACGGCCTATTCGAATAAGAATGGAACATATAGCACGATGTTCTTTATTAAGGGCTATTACAACCCGAACGACGGCGGCAATTCCGTGGCTCAGTTCTGCCGCAATTGCCACGGCGGAGAATCGAACGAAATGAACGGTGTTCTGAGTGTACCGACCACGTAGTTTTCGTTCTCGATCATCGATCAGGGGGAGGGCACTCCCTCCCCCTGTCTCTTACGAATCTTGAGTGAGGAGCATACAGCGTGAACCGCAAAAACAGAATGTCGAAAGGTCCACAGGTGAGTGAGAACCGAGGGGCAAAGCGGCAATCAATCCCGCCCTCACGATTCGGCTATCTGGCCCTCAGCCTCTTGTTCTTCCTGGCCGGAACAGGTTCTATCCGGGCGCAAGTTCCAGCTCACGCTCCCAGCTCCGTTCTGGAAGGTTTCGCCACCACTGCGGCATCCCAACCCGTGGGCCGGGCGGTAGTGCGTGTGAACGGCGCTGTGCTCACCGACCGCGACCTGCTCCGTGAGATGTTCGCGATCTTCCCCTATGCGCGGGTCCACAACGGGTTTCCCAGAACCATGGAGGCGGACATTCGCTCCGGCGCCATGCAGATGATGGTTTTTGAAGAGTTGGTATACCAGGACGCGAAACAACGCGATATGACCATCCCCTCCGCAGAACTGGCAAGCGCCGTAAAGGAGTTTCGCCAGCGCTTCCATTCTCCTCAAGAATATCAGCAAATGCTTCGGGACGAGTTTAAGGGCTCGCCCAAGCTGTTCCAGGCCCAGGTAGAGCGCTCACTGCTGATTGACAGGTTTCTGAAGGAGCAGATCACGGATAAGTCTGCGGTTTCGCCAGCAGAAGTGAAGGCCTATTACGACACGCACACGGAGCGGTTTCTCCTCCCGGAGTCGTACTCCTTCCAGAGCATCTCCATTTTGCCGCCACCCAATGCTACTGCTCCGCAGTTGCACGAAGCGCACAAACGCGCCCTCGAGGCGCTGCGCCAGGCCCAAGCTACCAAGAGTTACGAAGAATTTGGCGCGCTGGCCGAGAGGATTTCCGAAGACGATTTTCGGGTCATGATGGGCAACCACAAGGCGGCTGACATTTCGAAATTACCCCCTGTGGTCGTGACCGCCCTGGCGGCCATGTCGACCGGCCAGGTCAGCCAGCTCATACAATTCGACGCGAACGATTACGCCATCCTTCGATTGGTTTCTCATAACCCTCCCGGCACCCAGAAATTTGAAACTGTCCAAGGCGCATTACATGACCAGTTGGTGAAAGAGAAGATCGAACACTTGCGCAGTGTTCTTGCCATGAGGCTCAGTAAAAATGCCAAGATCGAAAAGGCGTAGGACCGCACACCCGCAGTCAAACTGGACCACAGACAACTGCCTGCTAAGCACATGGATCAGCAGGCGGAAGAGAGAATCCTCCCGAGCCGTAACTGTGCGGGCATGCGGCGGAGGATCAATCCTGGCCGTGTAATCGACTTTGGAAGAGAACGTGCAAAATGTCAGTTGCTGTGCTTAAGAATCTCACACTCGCGATAATGGTCCTTGCGATCGCCGCACCTGCGGTGGCGCAGGTTAGTGCTGGGGAAGCGAAGCTAAACCTGAACGCAACCATCTCGGCGGGATACAACGACGATTATTCGAACCTCTTGGGATCTGACCACGGCATTAACGGCGCCGGCACCGCCGATCTCTCCGGCTATTACTATAATCCCAATTTCCTCTCCTTCGAGGTCCAGCCCTTCTACAATCAGTCGCGGCTCAACTCCGCATTCCAATCCATTACTGCCAGCAGCGGCGTAAACGCGAGTGCTCACCTCTTCGGTGGTTCGAATTATCCGGGATCGGTCAGCTACTCGACCTCCTTCAATAGCAGCGGGAACTTCGATGTTCCTGGCCTCGCCAATTACACCACGAACGGGGACAGTGATAATCTCACCGTTACTTGGGCAGTTCACCGCAAGGATTTGCCCTCGTTGAATCTTAGTTTCTCGAATTCGAACGATGCCTATTCCATCTACGGGGCCAATGCTCAAGGGACGTTCCACGCCAACACTTTTATTTTAACTTCGATCTATGAGCTTGGCGGCTTTAACCTGAACGGAAGCTTTCAGTACACGGCGCTCCAGACGCTCACGCCGCAGTTTCTAACGGGCGAGGCGTCTGAAAATTCCACCTCCGGCGCGACTTCGTTCAGCTTGGGTGCTTCTCACAAGCTGCCTTTCAACGGGAGCGTCTCCGCCAACGTCAATCGCGTGGACATCAATACGAATATTGGTGACACCGGCTCCAGCGATCGGTTTGACACCACCGTCGACACGCTTACAGGGTCGGCCAGCTTCGCTCCGCTCAACCACCTGAACGTGGGTGGGACCACTTATTACACGGATAATCTCGAGGGGACAGTCTACAACTCGCTGCTCGCGACAGGGGTCGCTGCTCCCGAGTTGGCAGGTGAAGAGGCGTCGCACGACCTGAGTTTAACGGGCTATGCCAATTACGAAATGCCCGCGCAACACCTGACCTTCCATGGGTTCGCGGAACGCCAACAACAAACCTTTCTTGGCACCTCTTTGGCGTCAACCTCCCTGAACGGCACGGCGATGTATTCGAACGTGCTGCTGGGCGGAGCGTTCAACGGCGTTTTCGGAGTGACCCAGACCTTTGTTAATACCTCTCAAGAAAGCGCGTTGGGCCTGAACGCTTCGGTCAACTACACGCACCGCATCAACCGCTGGCGTCTATCGGGGGGCTTCAGCTATGCGCAGGACGTTCAGACCTTGCTCATCGCCTATACTACTTCGGGCTACAATTACAGTGGCAGTGTTGGCCGCCGGCTCGGCCGAAAATCGTTTTGGCAAGCCACCGCAGGCGGGGGCAGGAGCCTTCTGACGGACCAACCGGGCTCCGCGAATTCTAACCAAACCTACTCCACTTCACTCTCCATACCCCATTTCAGCATGAGCGGTTCCTACTCGTCATCGAGCGGAAATGCACTCTTGACCTCGACGGGTCTGGTGACGACCCCCCTTCCTTTGCCGGTGGTCAACCCGGCATCGGTGGTGTTCTTCAATGGCAAATCATACTCGGCGGGAATCGGGGCTCATCCCACCCGCGGTTTGACCATGTCAGCCTCATATGCAAAGGCTCTAAGCGGCACCAACAGCAACTCTACGCTCTCGAACAACAGTAACGAAAACATGTTTTTCCTTGTATCATACCAGTTGCGCAAGCTTAATTTTGCAGCAGGATACAGCAGGTTGCTTCAGGGATTCAGCGCTACGGGAACGCCGACGGCACTGGAAGGGTCATTCTACGTGGGTGTCTCGCGCTGGTTTAACTTCTTTTGATCGGGCAGTTTGGCAAATGGGCCCTCGACAAAGCAAAACCTGGCGGTTGGACGGACGGGAGTTGGGGTGGGTCGGCTTGATTTCCAAGCTTCCCTTCGGCCTATTGCCCGGTGCGTGCTGCCTGCTGGCGGTCCTGCTACTTCCCAGCCCCTCGCTGGCCGGTTCGAAAACGAAGTCCTTGGGGCCCGCGACCGTGCCGGAATTGGAGTTGACGGGGGGACGCAAGCTCCGATACGAGGGCAGCATCAGCTCAGAAAAGGAAGCGAAAGGCAGGCCTAGGATTTGGGGCCGACTCCTCAATGCTGTGGCCGGCGGACCCGACTTTCATGCCCTCATCAATCCCTATAGCGTTGTGACCGACTCTCATGGGCGGGTCATTGTAACCGACCCAGGTGCGTCCGGAATCCATATCTTCGATTTCGTCCAGCACAAATACAAGTTTATCTCCCGTTCGAAGGACACCGATGGACTCACTTCCCCGCAGTGCGTGGCGGTTGATGCTGCGGACAACATCTATGCGACCGATTCCTATAACGGCAAAATCTTTGTCTTCGATTCCACCGGAAAGTTCCAGCGGGTGATTGGCAGCATCAAGGGTGAGGGTTTTTTCAAGCGGGCCACGGGAATCGCCGTTGATTCCCGGGCCCAGCGAGTTTATGTTACCGATACACTGCGCAACCAGATTTGGGTCCTCGATTGGCAGGGCGCGATCGTCCGGAAGATCGGCTTGCGCGGCACGCGGGAAGGGCAATTCAATTATCCCACCGAGCTCCGCCTGGACGGCGCCAACCTCCTCGTCGTTGATGCCATGAACTTTCGCGTGCAAGCCCTCGACCGGGACGGGAAATTCGAATTCGCCATCGGAGAATTGGGTGACGCCAATGGGTCCCTGTTTCGACCGAAGGGGATCGGCGTGGACTCCGAGGGGCACATTTACGTTGTCGAGGGACTGAGCGGTATCGTCGACGTTTTCGACCGGCAGGGGAGACTTCTCTACGACTTCGGCCAAAGAGGTTCCGGATTCGGGGATTTTCGCCTGCCGACGGGATTGTTCATTGACGCTAGCGACCGGGTTTTTGTGGTTGACTCCTATAACCGCCGCATTCAAGTGTTTCAATACTTCGCTCTGAAGCAACATGATTAAGGGTATCCGCAATATCGCCGAGAGCTTATGGGTTGTGGCAGACTCAGAACCTCGCCCCGCGCCGTCTGCTGTTCGCCGCCTGCGGGTTCTAGGCTTCTTGTGCATCGGCCTAGTGCAGCTCCCGGGAACGATCCGGGCCCAGACGACCACACAAGGTGACGTCATCGGCATGCACGATCTTTCTCCCGGTGGCTCCTCCCCTGTTCGCGGCACATTGTCGGGTTCCTGCTTATACTGTCACGCTCCCCATTCCGGCCTGAATGGCACAGCCGGCGTAGCCCAAACTCCGCTGTGGGACCAGAAACTTTCCAGTGTCCAGTCTTATACGCTTTACAGCAGCACGACCATGGTGAACACCCCCAACGGCGCGCTGCAGCTTGGCACCAATAGTACCCTCTGCCTGAGTTGCCATGATGGCACGGTTGCCGGGTCGCCCGGAAACCTGGTTCCTTACGGTACCGTCCCGATCACAGGGACTTGGAATAGTGGGGACATCCTAGGCACGAATCTCAGCACGATGCACCCGATCAATTTCAACCTTCCACTCCAGGCCTCATCGGATTTGGTCGGGTCACTCAGCGCCTCCCCGCCTTCAACGGCCGATCTAACAGGCGCCGTACAGCTCATCAACGGAAATGTTCAGTGCGGAAGTTGCCACAACCCCCATGTCCAGAATATCGATCCGGGCGGCTACTTTCTGGCGATCAATAACACCAGCGGAGCGCTATGCATGGCGTGCCACAGCACGGTCCCCACAGGATCCACCACAGGAATGGGGCTGACGAATCCGGAGGTAGCAACGTCCAATGTGGTGCGCTCAGGGGGAACGCCCCTGGCTGCACATTCCAATGCGAACAAGATCAATCCGTTAACCGGATGGACCACCAGCGCACACGCCACGGCGTCTAACCGTGTGCCAAATCAGGTTACCGTCGAGACGACGAGTTCACGATTGGATGCCACCGTAACGGCGCACGCGACGCTGGGAAATTACGGTACGGTGGCGCGGAACGCCTGCTCCTCCTGCCACGTGGAGCACAACGCCCAAGGAGGGCACTCGTTGCTTCGTGCGCCGGACGACCAAACGTGTCTGGTGTGCCATAACGGCAGTTCCAACACCTCTCCACCCATTGCGAATGTTCTTGCGGAAACTGTGGCGCCAAAGTACGGTCACGCGTTCTCGGCGGGCAATAGCCCTCACCTTCCCACGGAGGCGGCTTTGTTGAACCAAAATCGCCACGCGACGTGCGTGGACTGCCACAATGCCCACTCCAATAATCGCGTGGGGGTTTTTCCCGCGGCCCCGGGGATCCGGCTCTCGCAGGGTCAGGTGGCAGGGATCAGTGCCTCCGATGGGAAGTCGGTCGTCAGCCCCGCCAGCAATCAGTATGAGAATTGCTTGCGCTGCCATGGGACCAGCACGGGCAAGGCCTCTACGCCTCTCTACGGCTACCTGCCGGTTTGGCTGATTGCCTCGAGCGACCCGCTGAACGTTATTCCCCAATTCAGCACCTTTGCCACTTCCAGCCATCCGGTTTTCCACGATAGCACCAGCCCCCTCCCGCAACCCAGCCTGCGCTCCATTATGCTGATGCTGGACGGAATTACGATCGGGCGCACCATGGGCACGCGCATCCTGTGTACCGACTGCCACAATAGCGACGATAACCGGGAATTCGGCGGGAGCGGACCCAATGGCCCCCATGGATCAATCTTTCCGCACATTCTGGAGCGCCGGTATGAATTCAGCCAGGCCGGAGCGCCCGGTACGGCAGTGACCAATCTGTTCCCGAACCCCACCTTGAGCGCACAAGGCGGCCCCAGCGGCGGCCCCTATGCTCTGTGCGCCAAGTGCCACGATTTGAACCAAATCATGAGTAATACCAGCTTCAGCGAGCACGCCCGGCACGTCAGGCAGGACGGATTCTCCTGCTCGGTCTGCCACACTGCCCACGGGATGGGCGCGCAATCAGGCACAATTTCGGGCGAGCGCTTGGTGAATTTTGATATCAGAGTGGTTGCCCCCAACGGCGCGACTCCGATCTCTTACAACCGGGCGACGAACTCGTGCAGTTTGGTCTGCCACAATTATACCCACCAGCTTCGCACAGCTTCCGGCGCGGCGAAACACTAGGGAGAAGCCGGAAGTGAGAAGCTAGAAATTGGGAATCAGGTGCAGTTTTCGGTGGTGATTGACGGCTGACTAAATGACCGG
>CAZCVY010000006.1:53605-69780 GCA_964501985.1 uncultured Acidobacteriota bacterium
TTGGGGATTTTCGGGCTATCCACAATGGGGTGTACGAAAAATCCGATTGGGGCAAGTTTGCAAGAACGGTCTTTCTCACTTCCGACTTCTAAATTCTGACTCCACTTTGTGCCCATGTTCTCATCCCGCACCAACTGGTCGCTAACTCCCAATCGCCTTTCCGAACTTTTACGCGAGCGCCGGGCACGCGGTTTGCCGATCCTCGATCTGACGGAATCAAACCCCACGCGCTGCGGCTTCGCGCTCGACGCGGAAGAGATTCTCGCCCCGCTCCACAACCCGCGCGCACTCTCTTATGAACCGGACCCTCGCGGGCTGCGCACTGCGAGGGAAGCGGTGGCGGAGTATTACTCCGAGCGCGGAGTCACGCCTGACCCCGACCAAATCGTTCTTACCGCCAGCACCAGCGAAGCCTACTCATTTGTGTTCCGGCTTCTCGCCAACCCTGGCGACAAAATCCTGGCGCCCCAGCCGAGTTATCCCCTCTTCGATTTTCTCGGCGGCTTGAATGACGTTGAGGTGATTCCTTACCCGCTCGTCTACGACGACGGTTGGCAAGTGGATTGGGACGCACTCGCCGCGCGTTGGGATTCACGCACGCGGGCCGTGCTGGTCGTTCATCCCAACAACCCCACCGGGTCCTATGTTCACAAGCGCGAACTGGCGCGGATGATTGAAAAATGTCACCAAGAAGAGGTGGCCATCATCGCCGACGAAGTGTTCGCCGATTATGTTTTCGGCGCGGACGCGGGGCGAGTAGTGACCCACGCGGAAAACTCGGAGGCCCTCACTTTCACGCTCAGCGGGCTCTCCAAAATCTCCGCTTTGCCGCAGATGAAGCTGGGATGGATTGTTGTGAGCGGCCCGCGGGAAGTGTGCGCCGAAGCACAAGCGCGCCTCGAGGTGATCGCCGACACTTACCTGTCCGTGAGTGCGCCGGTGGCTCTCGCCACGCCCAAGTGGCTCGCGCATCGGCAGCCCATTCAATCGCAAATATTGGAGCGCGTGCAAGCCAATCTACGCCAGCTCGATGAACTGCTCAAACCGGATATGCCCGTGGGTAGGTTAAGAGTCGAAGGCGGCTGGTACGCAATCCTGCGGGTGCCCTCCACTCGCAGCGATGAAGATTGGGCGGTGGAATTCCTTACTCGATCAGGAGTCTCTCTTCACCCGGGACACTTTTACGATTTCCCCTCCGAGGGTTTTCTTGTCCTGAGCCTTCTGCCCGCGCAAGAAATATTCGAAGAAGCGCTGCGCAAGGTTTTATCCAACATCTGTGCTCAAAGCTAACCGATCGCGCGGAACGCCATCCTGCCGCTCCCGGTTTACCTTGCGCCGTTCTGGGCCGCCGCGACGAGCTTCCGCACGGGCTCCACAATCATCAGCAGAAGTTCCGCGTGGGGTTTGGCGGCCAAGTCCAACATCACTGTTTGCTCATGCACCCAATTTTTGGGGGCGGGCTTGCCGGAGTCAAGGTAATCAAGCGCCTCCAGGCCAGCCCTTGCCACCGCGGCTAGATCTTCCGCCACGGGAATGTCTTCTTTGAGAAGCGCCGAGCGCTGCAGGACGGGGAGCAACTCCTCGCGGCTGTCGCGCCAGACAATGAGCTGCCTGCGAACGGCGTCCTTATTGGCGCTTAGATGATCGACCATGCCGGCGAAAATCCGGCCCTTCTCGCTCTCCGGCCGCGCAGCGTCAACCAGGCGATTGTAAGGCGTCAAACTGGTGTATTCGCGCGTTGCCTCGCGTTCATAGTGCTTAACCGGTTCCACCACGTCAGCCAGCGTTTTGAGCGTCTCTGGTGAGTGCATCTCCGCCAGCCGAGCGAGCATCCGCGGATAGCTGGAAAGCTGCGTCACCCCCACCCAGTCGAGTTCGCGGCTGATGACTTCGAGCCGCCGATACATCGAATCCACGTCCTTTACATTTTGCGGTGACCAAAACCTCTCGGCGATGGCCGCGGTGGAGGGCCAGATTCGCGAGTCGATGTTTTCCGGCGGTGTGAATTCGCTCCACATCGTGGCCTCGCCGCCGAGGATGTGCGCAGCCCGCTCGGGCGTAAGGCTCGCGGCAGCGCCGGCCAGGGGATCGACTTTGTAGTACTCGGCGGGCGCGAGCGCAAAGTCGAGGTAATAGCCATTCGAGAGGATGCTCATGTACCCCAATCGCGCCGTCTTGGCCAGCGACTCTGGCCCGCGCCACGAGTGGACAACGATATCTTTGGGGAGGTCGGGATGAAAAACCTCGTCCCACCCAACCATTTTCTTGCCATGTTTCTCGACGATGGGCAGCAGGTGACGATTGAAGTAAAGCTGTAGGTCGGTGTTATCCTTCATCCCATGCGCTTTTTTGAAAGCCACGATTTGAGGATTCGTGTCCCACTGTTTGCCGTTCACCTCGTCGCCGCCGACGTGGAAGTACTCATCGGGAAAGGTTGCGGCGATCTCTCCGATCAGGCCATCGAGAAAGGTGTAAATCTCCTCGCGTGTCGGGTCCAGCGTGGGATCGAAGATGCCCCACCTGCGTTCGATCTGGTAAGGGCCCGGGCCGCTCGCAAGTTCCGGATACCCGACGTACCAACTGGTGGAGTGGCCGGGCATTTCCAACTCGGGAACGACACGAATGCCGCGGTCGCGTGCGTAGGCAATCAACTCGGTGATCTGGGCCTGGTTATAATAATGGCCATCCGAGCCCATTCCTTGCAGTTTGGGATACACCTTGCTCTCGAAGCGAAAGCCCTGGTCGTCCGTCATGTGAAAATGCAGGACGTTGAGCTTGACCGCCGCCATAGCGTCGATATTGCGCTTCACGACTTCCTCGGGAATCCAATGGCGCGAGAAATCAATCATCAATCCACGCCAGGGGAAGCGCGGGCGGTCCGTGATGCGCACCGCAGGCGCTCCAAAGCCCTCTGAATCGAGGTCGACAAGTTGCAAAAATGTCTCAATTCCACGGAACACGCCGACCGGAGTAGGAGCCGTGAGGCGGGCCCGCTGCGGAGTGACTTCGAGTTGATAGGACTCATCCTCCCGCACGGATTGGACTGCCTCTCCGGCGTGATCGCAGTGGATCACCAGGCTCGCTTTGGCGGGATCCTTTTCGATGACATCGCTCACGGGGATTCCGGTCACGCGAGAGAGACGGCGAAGCAGGCGGACGGCAGCGGCATCGAGTCGCGGCTCCTGATAGCCATCGAGCGCAACTCGGAAGCTGCCATCAATCACCAGGCGGCCCGAGCCCGGCGTGAGTTCTGCCGGTTGTGGCATCAGGTTGTAGGTTTGAGCGAGCGCGAGATGATTGCCGAGCGCGACAAACATGATAATTCCGGCCTGCACGATTCGAATTAATGCCCTCATTTTTGGTCCCCGTGGTTTGAATTGATGGGCCGCAACAGCGGCCGATTTGAGCTTCATCGCCGTCAGAATGGCCTCCAAAAACACACCTTCAGTTGCGCGCTAGACGATAAATGAACCAATGGTCGATTGCAACCGGAGACAAACACAGAAACTCGAGGTTCGTGGGGCATTGCGAGGGTATGTTCGGTCTGCCGAACATCAAGAACATGAGTTCTTCCGCAGGTCACCACGCCCTCGTCCCATGATGATTGCTGAAACGCTCAGAAACGAGTAGTCTTACGTTATGGAGAGAAATGGCCAGAGGTTGGGAAAGTAAATCAGTCGAGTCACAGATGGATACCGCGCAGTCGAAGCAAGAGGATCCCGCCAAGAAGCGTTTGACCCCGGAAGTGGCCGCTGTTCTGCGCAAAAAGGAAACGCTGCTGCTAGCTCGCGCTCACCTGCAACAACAAATGCAGACGAGCCGTCACGCCCGCCATCGAGAAATGCTCCAAAACGCGCTTGCGGATTTGGAAAAGCAACTCGCGGAATTGGGCGCAGCCGATCATGCCGCAGAAAGCCACTGAGAGCAACTGCGCTTCCATCTAGTGGCGGAAACACTTCCCGGTGCCGGACGGAATTCAGACGGTCGGCGCCTCGTCATTCACTTTTTACAAATTTCAGGGCAGCGGAGTTAATGCAATAACGAAGGCGGGTCGGTGGTGGCCCATCTTCGAACACGTGCCCCAGGTGGGCGTCGCATCGGGCGCAAAGCACTTCCGTCCGCCTCATTCCATAACTCATGTCAGTCTTAAGTTGGACGCTCTCGGGCTCCACCGCATCCCAGAAGCTCGGCCAGCCCGTGCCGGATTCGAATTTCTTTTGGGAATGAAAGAGGTCGGCTCCGCAACAAACGCAGCGAAATACTCCGTCCCCATGAAAATCCCAGAATTGGCCGGTGAACGCGCACTCCGTGCCCCCGTGGCGCGTCACCTGATATTGCTCCGGGGTGAGAATTTCCTTCCATTCGGCATCCGTTTTGATCACTTTTTCAACGCTCACGCTGGCCCCCTATTGTGCCCTCGCCCGGATAGACTAAGCTGCGCGCGGCATCCCACGATACATAAACCCTTGCTTCGCTGGTGGGCATAGGTTCACGCGAGGCGCTTGAGTCGCGCACCATCACGCGTTGGCCGCTGGAAACGCGCACCGCCCAACGGCGTCTTCCTCCCTCATAGATCGACTCCACCAACTCCCCCTCCAGCAAATTCATCGGGCCCCCGTTTCCGGCGGGGGGATAGTGGGTCAAGTGCACGCACTCCGGCCGCACGGCGAGTGTGGCGGGCGAATGCTGCGAGAGATGTGCGGAGTTCGCGGCCCATAGGGCTTGCCCATCCTCCATCTCAAATCGAGTCCCTTCCGGCGTGTGCGCTGCGCAACTCACCGCGAAGAAATTCTCCACTCCCATGAAGTCGGCGACGAAGCGTGTTCGCGGGCGTTCATAGATATCTTCGCTCGATCCCACTTGCTCGAGGCCACCATGGTTGATC
Organism: uncultured Acidobacteriota bacterium; assembly: GCA_964501985.1. Taxonomy (GTDB): domain Bacteria; phylum Acidobacteriota; class Terriglobia; order UBA7540; family UBA7540; genus Bog-366. The sequence continues at coordinate 58,491 of CAZCVY010000006.1, forward strand.
ACCGCAATACGGTCAGACATTACCAGGGCCTCTTCCTGGTCGTGTGTGACAAAGATAAAGGTAATGCCCAGGCGCGTGTGCAGCCGTCTTAATTCCACTTGCATTTGTTGCCGAAGTTTTTGGTCGAGAGCGCCCAGCGGCTCGTCGAGCAACAGCACGGCGGGCTCCAGCACTAGCGCTCGCGCCAGTGCTACACGTTGTTTTTCACCGCCACTCAATTGGTGCGGATAGCGATCCTCCTTGCCGGGCAACTCCACCATTTCCAGGATCGCCCCCACGCGCTTGCGGATCACTTCTGGGGAAACCTTCTTTTGCTCCAGGCCGAAGGCAATGTTGCGGAAAACGGTGAGGTGGGGGAAAAGGGCGAAATGTTGAAAGACCGTATTGACATTGCGCCGATAGGGTGGCAGGGCGGATGCGTCGAGCCCTTCAATCAGAATCTGCCCTTCCTGCGGCAGTTCGAATCCGGCCACCAAGCGTAACAGCGTGGTTTTGCCGCTTCCGCTGGGACCGAGGAGCGTCAGGAATTCGCCTCGTCGTACGGTGAGCGAAAAGTCTTTCAGGGCTGCGTGTTCCCCGTAGCGCCTGCTGACGTTACGAAGCTCTACGATGCATTCCAGCGACGCGTCCAATTCTTGGGCTTATCCCAACCTCCCTTTATGAATTGAAACCGAAGGTGCGAGGTCATCGCCGGCCGCAACGATTACTTCTTGGCAAGCGTACGAATGTAAGCGACCAGCGAATGAATCTGGTCGTCGCTCAACTTGTCCCCGAAGGCGGGCATCGCCGTGCCCTTCTTTCCATTCTTGATGGTCTCCACGATTTTTTCATCCGACAGGCCAGCCTGCACCTTGGGGTCCGTGAAGTCTGGAGTCTTCAGGGCGGGATACCCCTTGCCGTCGGCCCCGTGGCACATCGAACACTTTTGCTTGAAGAGATCGCCGCCGTCGTCGGGTTTCGGCCGCGCCGGAAGCGCAAGACTGAAAATGAGCAAGAAAGCTCCCACTCCCAAAATTTTGAAGAGGGTGTAGACCTGTGGTCGCATAGGGCTCCTCGAAATGGGAAATATAGTGCCGGGTGCCGAAAAGTGAGTGGCGAGCCACTCACCTTTGGCCACCCGCCACTGACTTACTTAATCGGAACATACCCTGGCGGATGCGCCGATCCTTGGCCGAAGAAGAACTGTTCCATCTGGTTGGCAATGAATTCCTGGGCTTCCTTCGTCGAAGGCACCAATCGATACTCGTTGATCAGCATCCGCAAGAAATTGAGCCACTGGTTCCATGCTTCCTGGGAGACGTTGTCATAGATCCGCTGGCCCAGCTCCCCGGCCCAAGGCGCTTCGTCAAGACCGGGCAACTCCTTATTGAGCTTCACGCACTTTACCATTCGCTGTGCCATAGAAACGTGTCTCCCTGGATTTCATTCTTCGATTGATTGTGACTCATCGCGAGATTCCCGTCGCAGTTCGCGGGCGGCCAACCGCACCCAATTGCAAACTTATTATACAGGAAATCCTGAGTACCATGGGCCAGCCTTATGTCGGCGTGACCTACTGTAATCTGGCAGTGTCCCAATCCGAGGCGTAACGCCGGCTTCCAGCCGGCACCGAAGTCGTCAAGAAGCAGATCCTTCCGATTATTGTCGCGCCTGACTCCTCCCACACTCTGTGTGCGAAGCTTTGGAGTGCGGCAGCTTGCTGCCGCTTTCCTCGCCGCGAGCTTGCTCGCGGGTCGAATGCCCATCCAAGGCCAGTCCCGCAGGTGGGATTAGAGAAGGGCGGCCGCCAGCAAGCTGGCTGGTGAAATAGCGGCAGCAAGCTGCCGCACTCCAAAGCTTCGCATTCATGCCAGCAGGAGCGCATGTTTTGTCGGCTGGCGCGATTTACCGAGGAAGGCACTTCTAAACTCGTGATGAGATATCGGGCCTACCCGCCCGGCTTCTTGCGGCGGATTTCGAGTTCCACTTCCTCGCCGTCAAGTAAGGGAAGCTGCGTTTGCGGGTGTAGCGCGGCATTCTGAAATGTCGCGGAAATGCGCAGAGGCTTCGCCGGGACTACTCTTGTCGCTGGCAGCGCTGGGACGGATGAGGCGGGTGCCGCCTCGACTACGGGTCGCGGTATGGGATCACGCGGCACGATGCCGCGCGCGGCATCATCCATGGCCTGGTTGGCCAAGCGGTCGGCTTCGCGATTGTGCTCACGGTAGACGTGACGAATGGAAAAGGACTCGAGGCGCGAGATCATCGACCGTGCCTCGTCGTACAGCGGCTTCAGGTCAGGGCTGCGGACCTTGTACTCTCCGGAAATCTGCCGAGCCATGAGCTCCGAATCGGTCAGCACGCGCAGCCGGGGGTAACCGTGGCGAAGGGCGTATTCCAAAGCCGCCAACAGCCCCTGGTATTCGGCAAAGTTGTTGGTGGTTTTCCCAATGAACTTGGCAAACGCTGTGACCGATTGGCCTTGCGCGGTTTTAATCGCCACGCCGTACGCCGCGGGCCCGGGATTACCCCGCGACCCGCCGTCGATGTGGGCAACGATTTCAGGTGAGTTGGGCATTGAGGATCTAACGATGTGCCGAGTAATTCGCGGCAAGTGGCTGGCCACGAACCACGATCCACTCTCGACCGCACTGCTTACGACATTGTCACTCGCGTCCCCTCGCCGTTGGCGGTCTGCTCGTTTGGAGGCTCAATATAATAAACAATGCGGCTACAGTTTTCACACGTCATTACCGCCTCGTTGCTGCGGATCTCATTGTAATTTTGGGGCCGCAGCAGAACGTTGCATGCAGTACAAAGGCCGTTACGAACCTCCGCCACTGCCGCGCCAGTTCGATAAGTGCGGATGCGTTCGTAGAGCGCCAGGACGGTGGCGGTGAGTGTCGCGGCCACTTCCTTTCGGCGGGCTTGCAGCCCCTCGCGCTCATCCATGTGCCCTTGCCGCTCGCCTTCGAGGTGCTTGATCTCCGACGCCACGCGCGCTTTCTCGCCCTCCAGCCGCGCCGCCGCCTCCTGCACGCGCTTCTGAATCTCTTCCGCTTCGATCATCTTTTCCAGGATCTGGTCTTCGATCTTGCGAATGTTGGCTTCTTCCCCCTCAATCTCCTTCTTCATCGCTTTATACTGCTCGTTGGTCTTCACCTGGTAAAGCTGATCTTTGTGCTTGGTAATTTTCTCCTGGATGGCTTTGATGTCGCCTTCCAGATCTTTGCGCTCCTTCAGGTTTGCGGCCAGGCGTTTCTTCCGATCCTCGTGCGCGTGGATGAAATCATCAAGCTGTGATTGCAGGGTTTGAATTTGTTCGGGTATGGAATCGATCAGCACCGTCAGTTCCGCAGCCTGCTGGTCAAGTTGCTGGACCTCGATGACGGCCTTAAGGTCAGGATGCACTGACTCTCCTTGGTTTCGTGGTGTGCCCCTAGTGGGAAGACGCCCAATCCATCTTTCGCGCGCCGCAAATTCCCTCACCCAACATTTTTGCACATTCCCAGGCAGCGCGGCAAGGAAATGCACGGCCGGATGACTAGCCGGGCGAAGGGGCGTGCGGTTCTATGCAGCTGATTCTGCAGATAACCCGCGCTCCCAGTGAAAATTGAACTTTCCACGGACCACTTGCGTCTCTGCCCGCGCTTTTCTTCTGATGGGTTGAGAACCTGTCGCCGCGGCTTGAAAAAACGCTTGACTCTCACGTAACGTCAGAGCGGATGATCGTCACGGAGGCGATCTTGAAACGCGACACGAAGGGTTCATACCGGGCTCACGAGTTCGCTCAGTTGGCAGGCGTCACGGTTCGTACGCTTCACCATTACGATCATATCGGCTTGCTCAAGCCCGCTCGGCGCGCGGAAAGCGGCTACCGGCTTTACACTGACCACGATTTCACGCGCCTGGAACAGATTGTGGTCTTGAAGTTTCTGGGATTGCCTCTCAGCGAAATCGGTGGACTGCTCCAGAATGACTCCGCCTTGCCGCGCACCTTACGGCGCCAGCGCGAAGTGCTAGCTGAGAAGCGACGGCGGCTCGACCGGGCCATCGCTGCCATCGACGAGGCCGCGCAGTCGCTGCGATCCCGGCGGAAACCGGACTGGAGTTTGTTTAGAAAAATCATTAAGGAGATTGAAATGCAGACTGACATGGAATGGACGAAGAAGTATTACACCAAGGAAGCTCAAGCGCAGGTCGGGGCGCGGAAGAACTTGTGGTCGCCGGAACTGCAAGAACGGGTAAGCAAGCGGTGGGCGGAACTTTTCGCGGATATTGAAGCGTCACTTAGCGAAGATCCCGCCGGGCTAAAGGCTCAAGCCCTTGTAGCTCGGTGGAAGGAGCTCGTGGCGGGCTTCACCGGCGAGGATCCGGAAATTCAAAAGGGGTTGAATAAGATGTATGCGGATCAGGCGAATTGGCCCGAAGGGCCGAAGCAGAAATGGCAGATTCGTCCCGAAATTCACGCCTTCATCACGAAGGCCATGAAATGCGTAGGCGGCGGGCGAGGGTGAGGGGCTCGCGCGGTTTTGCGGCGGTAACGCCAAATCGCATTTCTAAACGTTGGCAATTTCCCTGAAAGGCGGATTTCGTAAGTGTGGCATGGCCAGCTTGACCATCACTTCACACGGTCAGGATGCCCGTGCCGTGAGTCAGGGCCATTTTGGCCAGGGGCTTCACTCCGGGCTGAGGCCGCCGCCGGCAAGTGGGCTCCCCGCACGTTCTAGCGTATCGGGAGGCAATGGGGGCTTGTGTTGGCGACGGCAGGTTTGCAGTACCTCTTCAATGACGGTAAAGAGCTCCTGCCGGTTGATAGGTTTTGAGATGTAGCCGTCCATGCCAGCCGCCAGACAGCGTTCTCGGTCTCCCCGCATGGAATGCGCAGTGAGGGCGATGACAGGGAGGTGGCCTCGTCCCGCCGCTTCTTCCTTCCGGCGTATGAGGCCTACAGCCTGAAGGCCATCCATCACCGGCATTTGCAAGTCGAGCAGGGCCAAATCAAAGCTGTGATTCTCCACAGCGGCCACAGCATCGCGCCCATTTTCCACGGTCACGACCGTGTGCCCCTGCTTCTCGAGCGTTCTCGTCGCCACAACCTTGTTAACCGGATTGTCCTCGGCAAGGAGGATGCGGAGAGTGGGGATCGGTTGCTTGGGAGCGGATGTGGCGTTTGGCTCCTCTCCGCCGTTCGGCGGCGCGGCGTTTCCCAAGGTCTTAAGGATCGCGGCGAGGAGTTCAGATTGTTTGAAGGGCTTAAAGAGATGGACGGTGATCCCTGACTGCCGGGCGCGCATCGCCTCTTCGGGCCCGCCCCCCGAGCTCAGCATCAGGATTGTGGCCGTAGCGAATCGAGGGTTGTTTCTAATTTGCTGGGCCAAGGTGATCCCATCCATCCCCGGCATATGATAATCGAGTAGGATTAGAGGGAACGACGGCCCGGCTTTGATGGTGCTCAGCGCTTCCTGACCGGTGCTAGCGAGAGTGGCCTTCATGCCCCAGTTGTCGAGCATCCGGGTGAAGATCACTTGGTTGGTTTTGTTGTCTTCGACAACCAGAACCCGGAGATTGCGAAGTTCGCAGATCTCGAGGGAACGAGCGGTTGTGCCCATCGCCGCTTCCGCACGGCCAAAGCACGCAGTAAAGTGGAATTTGCTGCCTTGCCCGGATTCGCTTTCCACCCAGATGCGCCCCCCCATCATTTTCACGAGTCTTTCGGAAATTGAGAGGCCCAACCCGGTTCCACCGTAGTGCCGGGTGGACGAGCCATCGGCCTGGGCGAAGGCTTCAAAAATCAGACTCTGTTTGGCCTTGGGGATTCCAATCCCGGTATCAATGACCTGAAAGTGGAGGCCGACCTGGCCGTGACTCCCGGGTTCTGGTTCAACGCGGACTGTCACTTCACCTTGTGTGGTGAACTTGACAGCGTTGCCGATCAGGTTCATTAACACCTGCCGCAGCCGGATCGGATCCCCGGAAACCCTCTCCGGCACATCCTTTGCAACGTCGTGTGCCAACTCTAAACCCTTTTGGTAAGCGCCGGAAGCAAGGGTCTTGGCAGCTTCGCCTACGCAGTCCCTGAGATCGAAATCAACGGATGACAGGTCGAGTTTTTGAGCCTCGATTTTGGAGAAGTCTAGAATGTCGTTGATCACTGTCATCATTGAATCGGCCGACGAGCGCGCCGTTTCGAGATACTCGCGCTGTTCGGAGGTGAGATCGGTATTCAAGGCGAGTTCTGTCATTCCGATCACCCCATTCATAGGAGTGCGGATTTCGTGGCTCATGTTAGCCAGAAACTCACTCTTGGCGCGGCTGGCGGCCTGAGCTCGATCACGGGCGTCGACCAATTCCAAAGTTCGAGCGGCAACTTGCTCCTCGAGATGATCGCGGTGCTGCTGGAGCTCTGCGTCCCGCGACTGGATTCGCCCCAACATCTCGTTGAAGTTGTCCACCAAGTCGCCGAGTTCATCTTCGTTCTCTCGTACCGCCCGGACGGTATAATCCTTCCGAGCTGAAACGAGCTTGGCAGTTCCCGCAAGGTGAAGGAGAGGAGTGGAAATGGCGTTCTGAAACTTTCGCGCCAACGCCAGCGCGGGGAGAGAGGCCAAAAACAGGACGACGAGAATGGTCCAGGCAAATTGCCTGAGGCGCTCGCGCATCTCCTCGAGATCGGATTCCAGGTATACGACACCGACTTGACGGCCGCCAAGCATGATAGGGTGGAAAAGAATAAGCCTGTCTGGTGCGAAATGAGCGCCGTCAGATTGAAGTTTCGGGGAGTGAAAATCCAACGGTACCCCGGGCGCGCGGTACGTTGCGAAAAGCTTCCAATCGGGGGAATAGATCAGGGCAATCCTGATGTGGGGCTTGGCACGAAGAGCCGAGAGAATCTCCTCCGCGGCGTTTTGGTCGCCAAAACTCAGGGCGGCCGTGCTATTGGACCCGACAATTTGAGCAAGCGTTTCCAAGTCGCGAACCAGCGAGCGACGGAACACCACAAGGTCATAGCTGACAAACGCCGCGCTCGACAGGATCAGGGCGACCGCCACCGCCACCAGAGCGGTGACCTGCAGTTTGCGCTGAATCGAAAGCCGACGATATGAGACCACTTGTGTTTTTCTCTTCCGTCGGACTCGCCCCTTCCGTGCTTCATGGCCCTCCTGGCAGGGGGGCGCACGAGGCGAGTCGGCGAGGAACAACCCTCTATCTTACTTTCGGCATTTATAGGCCCCTACTTGAGGATCATTAAGGCTGCTACTCTTTAACGATCTTGGCGAGGGCGAGCAGCTTGGAGCTGAGTTTCAGCCGGGACCTCGCGGCGGCATCGATGTTGACTTCGAAGCGGAGTCGATTCTCTTCCCGTATCAGATTGATCATGCCCCCACCCTGGGCGAAACCCTTGGCTTCGCCCACGGTCAAGGTGGTAGAACCCTTCGAGTTGGCAAGAATCCTTCGGGCCGCTCTCACTTCCGTGACTCTCACGAAGATCATTTGGCAGGAGTGGGGATCGGCGCTCGGATCGAGCCTCCTCAGTTCGACGGCGTGGCCCTCCACTGCCCTCCCGCGCAGGCTCTGCTCAATTTCTCCTTGGAAGGGATTCTCTCCCGCCACACAGATGGTGAGGGGCGCCCCGGAATCGCCAAAGGCGTCGGCGGGCCATTGCACGAACTGGGCAAAGTTATAGAGGAACGCCAACTTCAATTGATACTCGCCATTGACCTTGCCCTGGGCGCGAGCGTGTGAGCAAAGGGCAAGGAGTGCCACTCCGGTGACAATACCAACGAGCCTCCGTGCAAACCAGCCCCGGCCGCCAACGAGGATTTGAGGAGACCATGAGGCCGGTCCTGATTTGTCGCGTTTTGGCCGTCGTGCCTTCATGCGGGCTCAAAAATGGTATGTGAGCTTCAACCGAAAGTTCCGTCCATCCTCGGGAATGACGTCCTCCACATGTTCGACCGAACCAGGATCGACGTAGAGATTGTTGAACGCATTGTACAAACTTGCGGAGACTTCGCAACCCTTAAGGGCGCCCCGGGTGAAGAGAGTAAAATTGGGAACGAGATAGGCGCCGGCGAAATCTCCCGCCAGAGTTTTGCGCTTGCTGACATATTCAAGGTTCGTGCTGGCAAAGAGCCGCTTCCGGAAGAGGGGAACACTCAGGTTAGCCTGGCCCAATGCGTGGGGTGAGTTCGTGAGCCAACTTCCTGTGTCAACGTCCCTGGCATCTTCAAGACTCAAGGTGGCGCCAGCCTCCAGCCCGGAATTTGACTGCCTTTTTAGGGTAAACTCGAGACCCTTCAGGTCAACGCGCTGGCTGTTTTCATAGACGATCGCCCCGGAAGCAGGGTCATTCACGGCGCTGATCAGCCCTCGAATCGGGTAGTAGTATCCCGAGGCCACCAGCCGGATGTTACGGTCGAAGCCCTGTTCCAATACCAACTCTGTAGTCTTGGCCGTTTCCGGTTTCAGATTAGGGTTGGCCAAGGGGTTCTGCGCGCCAGGATTCGGAACTTGAAAATAGAGCTCGGAATCGTTGGGGGCACGAAACGATTGGCCGTACATGAACTTGAGCGTGGTTTCGTTGAACAGGTCGTAGATCAGTGCGGCCCGTGGGTTGGTTGTACCACCAAAAGTTGAATACTGGTCGTGGCGAAGTCCGAGGTCCAAGATCAGGTTGCTTCTCAGGCGGATCTCGTCCTGTCCGTAGACCCCCCAAATGGTTGACCTCTCCCGACTATCCAGTACCGGCATATACGGCTGTACAAGGTAGTCCGTCTGGTTCTGCTGAAAATTGTCGCGGAATTCGGAGCCGAAGATGAGGGTCTGGTTATCAAACAGCTTTTTGGAAACTGCAACTTCCGCTCCCCACCATTGTCCGATAGATACCTCTTTATTGATGACGCGAGACGGAAGGCCGAGAGCCGAAAGGTCATATGCCGCGGCGAAACCAAAGGGGTAGCGGTCGTAGGATACACGCGCCATCACGCCCCAATCGCCACCAAAATGGCGATCGTATTGGAGGTCGAGATACTCTCGCGTGTCAATTGTATAAGCTCCTGGGTCATTGAAAAGGCTACCGAAGGAGGCCGTAGGAATCTGTTTCTCCCTTGATCCGTAAACCATCTCCAACCGGAAATCACCATAGGAGAGATTCGCAAAGAGTTGGTCGAACCGGCCGTGGTCGTCGTTTTGCGCGATGCCATTGTTGGTCGCAGGAGTGTCAAAGGCCTGGAAAAAGAGGCTGTCGTGGCCGTGACTGTTGTAATAGGTGCCAGAAAGAAGCATTCGTAGGCCGTTCGTAAATTCGCGCCCGTAAGTGCCTCTGGATTTGTAGGCGCCGTAGCTGGCGAGTTCTTCCGATGTCTCGAGGCCCTTGGCTTCTTGCACCGTCTTCGTGACAATGTTGATGACGGCCAGGAGGGCGCTCGCCACGTATAGCGAGGAATTGGGGCCTCGAATTACCTCCACCCGGTCAATCAGGTCAACATCGACCGGTAAGTCCGTTCCGATGAACGCCTGATCGTCAATGTTGTCATTGATCCGGTGTCCATCCACCAGCAACAGGATTCGGCTGTTATAGTCTCCGGGGCGACCGAATCCGCGGACGCCCACGTAGTCGTAATCTCTGTCGTAAGTCACGTAAAATCCCGGCACATCTTTCAACACGTCCGCGAGGGTTTGGTAGCCGTACCTCTTGATTTCATCGGCGGTGACGATCGTGATCGATGCCGGCGTGTCCGCGACCTTCTGTTTGTACTTGGAGGCCCCGTAGACCGAATCGATCTCGACCTCCATCAGTTCTTCAAGGCTCATGTCCATGAGGTCCGGCCCAGCAGGGGCGTTCTGCGCCCACAGTCGGCCACCGTCAGCAGCGATCGCTAGGGCGGAGAGAAGCAAGAAGAGGGTTCGCATTCGCATAGTCCACCGACTCGCTGCGCCGAGACCGCGAAGAAAGACTGCTGCCTTGCGCCCGTGTCCTGAGGCTCGCGAGGCGCCGATCGCCAGGACGCTCCCACGCTGGGCGAGCATACTCCCCTCGGGGCAGACGCCACCGCTGGGCGGCACCTAGAGAATATCGGCGGGGTTCAGCGCTCACATGAACGATTCCATGCCGTGCGGTGGTGCCGTTGAGGGTTTCAGGTAATTTCTGCAGTTCTTGACAATGCAGAAGCGGGGTGGAGAAGGGAGAGAATAGATATTCGAGAGGAAGGGGGCGAGTGCGGCCTCGCCCCGCGAGTTGGACGTTTGCTCTCTTGGCCGGCGGTTACGAATTTACAAACGTCACCGCGCCTTCGGAAGCGGAGGAAACGAGTGCTGCGTATTTCGAGAACACGCCGCGCTTGTAACGCGGCTCAGGGGCTTTCCAGTTGGCCATGCGCGCCTCGATCTCGGCGTCAGAGACTTCCATATCGATCCGGCGTTTTTCAATGTCGAACACCACGATATCGCCATCGGCCACCGCGGCGATGGGTCCACCGCTCGCCGCTTCCGGCGCCACGTGGCCTGCCATCAAACCGTGAGTCGCGCCGCTGAAGCGGCCGTCGGTGAGCAGCGCCACGGAATCGCCCAGGCCTTCACCCACCAGCGCTCCAGTCACGCCGAGCATTTCGCGCATGCCGGGTCCGCCGCGTGGGCCCTCGTAACGAATAATCACCACATCCCCGACCTTAATGCTCTTGCTCATCACGGCGCGCATGGCGTCTTCTTCTGAGTCAAAAACGCGGGCAGGTCCGCGGTGATGCGTGCGTTCGTAACCCGCCACCTTGATCACGCATCCGTCCGGCGCCAGGTTTCCTTTCAGGATCACCAAACCTCCGGTTTTCTTGATGGGGTTGGAAACAGGCCGCACCACGACTTGCCCGGGAGTCTCGGTGACGCGAGCGGCTTCCTGGGCGATGGTCTTGCCGGTGGGCGTCATCTGCGAGCCGTCCAACAGACCCCCCTCGAGCAGCTTCTGGGCGATCAGCGGAATGCCGCCGGCGTGGTGCACATCCACGGCGACGAAGCGCCCGCCGGGCTTTAGATCCGCGATGATGGGCGTATGCGAACTGATCACATCAAAGTCTTCGATCTTCAACGGGACGTTGGCCTCGCGCGCCATGGCGAGCAAGTGGAGCACGGCGTTGGTGGAGCCGCCGGTAGCGGCCACGCTGGCGATGGCGTTTTCAAACGCCTGGCGAGTGAGGATATCGAGCGGTCGCACTCCGCGCGTCAATAAATCCATGACGATCTTGCCGCACTCGAAAGCGGCTTCGTCCTTTTTCGGGTCCAAGGCAGGAATGCTGTTGAAACCCATCGGCGAGAGGCC
>CAZCVY010000007.1:0-59987 GCA_964501985.1 uncultured Acidobacteriota bacterium
ATGATGCAGGACATCCGTTACGACGGCATTCGCGTCAGCTACCTGATGCCGGGCAGCGTGGATACCGATTTTGCCGGCGCGCCGGGTTCCAAGTCTGGGCAAAGCTGGAAGCTGACAGCGGAAGACGTCGCCAAAGCGGTCATCGACCTGTACAAATTTCCCAGCACCGCTTTGGCAAGCCGCATTGAGATGCGGCCTTCGCAACCACCGCGAAAGAAATAGCGATTCGCCCTGGCAACGTGCGCACCTTGCGGAGATGGTGGCGAGGTTCGCCGGCCGAATGCGGCCCTGGCACGACAACCCGTCAATTAGGGCTCTGTCAGCCGACGTCAACGGCGAGACGCCTGTCGCCCGTGCTCCGTATCTTGCCCTCCTGTGTCCGCCCCCTATAAACATTTTCAAGATTTCACCCCAAGGGACCGATGGAAGAGGAGAAGGCCCGAGAGGAGTTCTGGTGATCGTGTGACTTCGCCCGGCCCTGCGCCGCTGGCCACACCCCATCGTGGCCCACGAGGCGGAGATTCATAAGGACGACCCACGGGGGACAAAGCCCTGGGCATCGTCAGCCATGTGTAAACTCACCGAGCCATTTCGAATTCTGATGAGGAGGCAAGTATGGCTACCGCGACCACAGTGTTATTCCCTTGGAGTGAGACTTATTGCACCAAGATTGGCATGGTCGATACCCAGCACAAGAAGCTGGTGGACTTGATCAACGAATTGCACCAAGCCATGATCACGCGGACGGGCAAGGAGCGGCTCGGCAAGATTCTTTCCGAACTGGTCAAATACACCGAGGCTCACTTCAAGGCGGAAGAGGGCATTTTGCAGGCGAACCAATATCCGGACTTCGTCAACCATAAAGCCGAGCACGAGCGCTTTGCCAACACAGTCCTGGAATTTCAGGAGAAATTCGGGCGGAATGAGCTTGGATTGACGATCGAGCTGATGGAATTCTTAAAGGATTGGCTCAGCAAACACATTCTGACCGTCGACAAGAAATACGTTCCATTCTTAAACGCCAAAGGAGTGCACTAGCACTGATTAAGGAAACGGATATGGCGACCGCGACCGCACTGCTTTTCCTGTGGAGTGATACTTATAGCGTCAAAATTGGCATTATCGATGCCCAGCACAAAAACTTGGTGGATATCGTCAACGAATTGCACCAAGCCATGATTGGAGGGCAAGGGAAGCAGCAGCTCGGCAAGATCCTTTCAAACTTGATCAAATACACACAGGTTCACTTCAAGACCGAGGAAGACTTCATGATTTCCCATCAGTATTCGGATTACCTGAGTCATAAGTCCGAGCACGACCATTTGACCAAGACGGCCCTGAATTTTCAGGGTAAGTTTCGAAGGAATGAAGTCGGGCTAACCCTTGAGGTCATGGAATTCCTGAAGGACTGGCTCGCCAAGCACATCTTGGGTTCCGACAAAAGGTACGCCCCTTTCCTGAACGCTCAAGGCGTGCATTAGACGGAACTCCCCAATATCGGCTTGCCAAGTCGAGCGCGACTGGGAGGAAATATCCCACGGCAAATGTTACCGGCATTAAGTTCCTGGCCACCATTCCGATGCGCAGGAGGGAAGACCGTGGAGTCAGAACCTTGCGGAGAAATGGAATCTGCTCCCTTCCTAAAAAGCAAGGGCATGCGGTAAGAATCGATGGGGAGATCCGGGTTCATCACCGGCAATTGAATGAGAAGGAGTCCGCCGGACGGGAGAGGGTTTTCTAGTTATGGATGTTGCGGCGAGCTCGCCGAGGCCGCGCGCGCGGCCCCGGCGATTCCTTGCAAACACTATTTCTTAGCAGGAGCTTTCTTCCTGGCGACTGGTTTCTTCTCTCCCAGCAGCACAGTCAGGTCATCGGAGTTATACGGGAAGTATTGCTGCGAGGTCTGGCCCGTGGTGCTGAGTCGAAGGTCCACGCGGCGATTGTTCGCCATGCGGAAAGCTAAGATATTGCTATCCACGCGCTTACGATCCTCGGGCGTGATGTTGGGGTTCTGAGCGGTCAGAGCTTCGACCTCTTTGTTGGTGAGGTTCTTTTCCTTTCCGAAAGCGGTCGTCGTGATCTTCTCGGCAGGAACCCCATGCTCGACGAGATAATTCTTCACCAAGTCGGCGCGGCGTTGTGACAACGCCTTGTTGAACGCCACGGAGCCACGGAGGTCGGCGTGCGCTTCCAGATTCAAATTGGCCTCGGGCCGAACCGTCAAGTACTCCTTAAAATTGGTGACGATTTCATCCAGGCGCCTCTGCTGGCTGGGAACCAAGCCACCCTGAGGATCCTTCACCGTCGGCAAGTTGGTGGGGTAGTAGATGCTGTTGAAGGTGAGTTTGGTCTCGAGTGTGGCCTCGTTCACGGCTGCTTGGGCTTCGTAGGAACCGGTAATGTGCAGGGTGGCAGTGCGCGTCTCGGACCCGCCGCAAGTGTTAGTGGCATGGAGAGTGTACGTGACGCTCTCGTCAATCGGCCCCGGCGTCGTCTTGCTGGGCGTTATCGGAAGCTCACGATTGCCACTCGACCCAACTGAACCCAGGGGGTCTACTGATACGGAGCTGGCGTTCGGCGCCGACCATGTCACTGTAGCGCTTGCCGGTTGGTCAACCTTCTCGCCGATTTTGTGGTAGCGGACCTCGCCGGGCGAAACGCTGAGCGAAGCCGGAATCGCAGTGTTGACGGTTACCGTAGAGTCGCCATTATAAACACCACCCGGCCCGGCGGCGGTGAATTTATAATCGGTAGTCTGTGTGGGCTGGACGGTCTGATCGCCAGAGGGGCTTACCGGGCTTCCATTGATTTCAGTTTTCCCGGCGCCGGTGGAGGACCACGTCAGATGAGCCGAATCGCCGCAATTGACCTGTGTCGTAGACGCGTTAAATTGGCCGGTAACCTTCTCGACCGCAACCTCGGCGCTGGCTGTTCCCGCCTTGAATCGCGCCATCGAAGCCATGCTCTCGCCACGCGACCAATCCACGGTTTTGCGAACGCCTTTATAAGCGTCGATCACAACGCGCTTGTTTGCAGGAACATCGACGCTGACGGACCAGGGATCCTGGTTGCAGCACTGAGCCGTCAGCTCATAATGGCCAGGGGGAACCAGCAGTTCCTGCTTCCAGCCCCACTCGTTGTTAAACTCATCGCCGTGCCCAACATAAAACACCGCAGGATCCTTGCCATTCAAGAGGACGGCGGCGCGGTCGGCACCTTCCAGCGTAATGGCTCCCCACGGCCCGGAGACGTTTCCGGGAATTGCTTGCATCGTAACGTTGAGGACCAAAGTTTTGTGCGCCTCGATGGTCACCGTGCGGGTTTCGGGCTTGAAGCCGTAGTTGTACAAATCGATTTTGTGCTCACCCGCGGTGAGGCACACGTGGTGACCTTTCGCGTCTACGACCGGTGCGCCGTCAGCATAAATATGAGCCTCGGGCGGAGTTGCATGGACAATAAGCTTCCCTGTTTGTCCCATTACCGGCTGACTACTAACCAGTAACAGAACGGCCGCAGAAAGGAGAAAGCTGAACTGCCGAACACGCATGTGGATTCCCTCCGTTTATATTTAGTGCACCTTCCTGGAATTCAAATCCCTGCAAATGTTGGAGGGATTGTATCACAATCTAAATAATTTCAAGAAGAAATAGATGTCTTAAGGCGCATTGGCGCCCCCCTTCCCTCTGGTGGGAAAGAGGACAGTCACAGTCCTTCGAACACAAAGCCGGAACTTGGCCCCCCACCCCACCGAGAGGCACCCAGGTCGAATCAACCCTCGGACCGGGCCTGTAGTCGGGCTTTTCCCCGCATCTGGCCGTCACCATTCAAACTCCACCCTTGTTCGGCGGGCTGAAAACTCAGGGTAAGGCGCAATTTCCAGTTTCCGCAGGTGATGCGAGAGGTCGGTGTTGGCGAGAACAAAGGTAAGGGTGCTTTCGCCGCCCGGGGAAAGAAATGGTTCAGGAAGGTAGAATTCTTTCTGGGGGCCCACGGTGACGAAGCGTCCCACCAACTTCCCATTAAGGAAAATGAGGGCGTCACAGTCGGCGTCGAAAGTAAGCTTCCAACATATCTTCCAGGCTTCATCGATCGGAGGCACGGCGAATTTCGCTCGGCACCATGTGAATGCGGGGACTAAGACCTGGTTTTCCGCTTCGCCAAGGAAGACCGCGGGGGTCCACGTACCGGCATCGGGGTTGATTTCCCGCCCGCGCATGGGGGCGGCAAATCGCTGGATTTGCCAGCTTTCCAGACTTTTGGCCGAGGGGAAATCCGCGCCAATGCCGACCGATTCGAGGCCCTTCAACTCTCCCAGGTTTTCGCCAAAATTCGGGGCGCCAAACTGTTCGTAGGAAATCTCCACCAAGTTTGAGCCGGCGTGCGCATACTTTGTAAGTGGAAAGTCCGTCAATTTCTCTCGGTTCGACGCTTCCGCCACATACTTACCATTGACGAACACCTTTTTCGCGTCGTCGGCTCGCGTGGAAATAAACATCCTGGCTTCGCCGTTGAATGTAAAGGAGTTCCTGTACTTGACGTAACCGTAGGGCACCGGCCCAAAATCCTCGAGTGCGTGCAGAGGACCCGTCACCCATTCGCCCTTTCCCGGATCAAACCTCTCAACCCAAATTTCACCCTCACTCAGGCTGACAGGCGCAGTGGGCAACGCCGGCGTGTTGACTTGAAACCTGGCGAGGTGCCAGGGGCGGTCAAATTGAAAGTCGGTTAGGACGCCATCGAGGCGGCACTTCTCCGGCAGGGGGGGAAGCATGACCGCCACATCGTGCTTGCCGGGGAGAAAATCCAAGTCTACCCAGGCGCGACTCTTCACCGAGCCTGATCCTCCCATAGCATACGCGTCAGTCAAGACGGGAGCCACCACCGTCTTGGTTTCCTCGGAGCCGGGGACAATCTTGGGTGGAAACTCCCACAGGAAGGTGCGTAGCGCTTTGTCGCGCGGAACAACGAAGATCTGAAGGTGTTCACTGTACAACAGCATTCTTTCTGTGGTGCTGACCTGCACGGCCAGCACCGACGTCTCGTATTCAGGGTCCCAGAAGCGATAAGCTGTTTCGCCTTCCACTTTCGGTTCGTCCACGGTGGCGAGGCCCATTTCCAGCGTCCGGCCGGGCACGTCGTACAAAATCAGAAAGTCACGATCGAGGTTGACACCGTGAGCCAACACTTCTCCCGTCGAGTAGCATAGCCTCCCGCCGCTTACCTTGATCTGCACCGGCAGCATTTTCATTTCACGCGGCGCAATTTCCAATTCTCCCACCCGCGGAGCACTGATCGGCCGCTTGCTCGGACTGTGCGGGTCCGTGAAAGTCATTTTGTAGCGCTGGGGAGCATTCGAGTTCTCGCGAATAAACAACACCGAACTGGCCCCGTTAGTGCGCTCGCTGACACTCACGTTGGCGTTCGTACATTCCACGCCCGAAACAGGCACGCCGCGGGCGAGGACGCTGCCGAATACGCGCAAAGACTGGCCCATGCCGCGAACGGCGTAGTACTTGTCCCAAAGACCGCCAGGTTCGCGGATTGGCGCGGCGTAGTCATAACTCGTGGTTAGGTTCTTGGCGGCCCAATCAAAATTAGTGCCGCCGAAGCCCATATAATAATTGAAGGACGTAACCCCCAACTCGAGGGCGGTGAGCGTGATCATCTTGATTTGCGCGGCGTCAACGCCGTCCTGATTGACCGAAAGCCTGCCCCCGAATTCGCTGAACCATCCGCCCTGGAGTTCCGAGATCGCCAGGGGCGAAGCGGGCTCTTCGCGGCGCAATTTCTCCAGCGCCGGCGTAAGTTCCTCCACGATCTTCCAGCGCGGATAGAAATTGCACGTGTCCATGATCCGGGCCATTTCGGGGTCGGTATTTTCGCGCGCCTGCTTGGTCCAACAGGTGATTACGGGCACACTGATGCCGGCGTTCCAAACCATTTTCGCCAGGGCGCGAACGTACTCGAGTTTGTCCGCATCAGGTATTCGCGCGCTGTAGTCGTACTCGTTTTCCACCTGCACCATGATGATCGGACCACCCACCGTCACCTGGTGCTGCTGGATGATGGGGAGAACTTGCGAGTACCAATGCTGCGAGGTCCGCAAGCTCTCCGGGTTCGTGGTGCGCAAGGGGAAACGCTTGGCCGCCACCCAGGAAGGAAATCCTCCCCGTTCCCACTCCGCGCAAATATAGGGACCCGGTCGGGCGATCATCATGAACCCCATCTCGTGCACGAGCTTGACGAATGCTTCGAACTCTACGAGATCCGCTTTGCCTTCCGTCGGCTCGTGATAATTCCAGAACGCGTAGGATTCAATCGTGTTGAACCCCGCCAGTTTGAACTTCTGCAAGCGATCGCGCCAGAGAGCTTTGGGGCAGCGCGGATAATGATACGCCCCGCTCATCACCAGCGTGTCCTTGTCATTAACAGTGAAACACTTTGCGTCGTAGCGGATGATTTGCGGATTCTCGAATTGCATTTGCCCCGCCGGCAGTATTGCGGCGGCATCGAGCGGCGCGCTTCCCCAACGGTCGAGGCGCAACGCCAAGGGCGTTGTGACGGCGTTCAGTAGAAAATTACGGCGTGATGATTTCATTACTCCCTCTCGCATGCTGATCGGCGACTCACATGGTCACACCCGGCGCGAATGCGGACCACGCGAATTCCGCTAGAGAGCATGAAGTATAAAAGTGTGGGAACACTTCTGCAACCTTGCGGGGAGTGCGTGTCGAGGCAAAGGAGAGATTTCCTTGCGAGGAGTGTGGGTGGTGACGTCTCAGCCGTGAGGCGAAGGGCGAGCGCTGAGAGGCAGGGTGACTGCCCAACTCGGAAAATTGGAGTGTCCCATCAGAATTTTGCCTTTGCCCAGCAGACTGGGACCCGGCCGGCCAAATGGCGCTTCGACGCATCGTGGGTGTTTCAGGCATCGGACATTTTGGCGTTAGGATCAGATTCAGCGGCCTGCTGCCAGTGTAACGAACCGAGAATTAAAGTCCTAGCACGGACGGCATAAGAACTTGACGTAATATTTCTATATATATAGACTTAATGGCGGAAGGAACTTTTGCTGATTGAGAGTTGCCAAAAGTGGGAAGCGACAAGAGCAGAGATTCCAGTTTGAGCGGCGGCTCAGCTCCTATGCCCCGTATAAAGTGCGTATCTTCAATGTGTTTCAGCGATTAAGACGGACTGGTTGGACAGGTTCCCGCCTCTTACCAGCAGAATCTTTGCACCGAAAGACCGCAGAAGAAAGCGGTTTGCGCTGCGACTCGGCTCGCGCGAAAGTTTACAACAATGCCTTTGGGCCTTCGATATCCATTACCACGGAGTGAATTAAGCGACCTCTTGCGTTGATAGCTTTCAGTTCGTTTTCCAGGTTGTACTCGACAGAATCCGTAGGGTCGCCGCCGGATTTCTTGCTGTAGATGTGGGAGCGATGAGACACGAGTGCGCCCCGGTCATCATACGCGTTCGCGTAAATGGTATTTGAGTTGATCGTGTACGGAACATTCTTAGTTGTCGTAGTCGATGTGGCTGTGCCATCGTCGCGGTAGTTCCACGTCTCGTCTGTTTTAACCACAGGTTCAAAACCGTGGAAGTAGCTGGCAGATTGCGACAGAACTATTAAGTAGTTCGCGCGGTCCCGCAGGGGCTGCTGCGAAAAGCAGATGTCGGGATGTTTGCTGGCATTCTTTTCCACCCAATTAGCGATCCACCCTCGGCTGCCCAAGGAAGGATGTACCCCGCTTGAATCCGCCAACGCGAACGTCACAACCTTGCTACACATTTGGGCGTCAGCGGACACGCTAAGGAGGCACAACCCTATAGTTACCAGAATTGCCTGTCTCATTGCCTTTACCCCTCCTCCCCCGGATCAACGGTGGGCTCTCGGATAGGACGCCCGAACCCTCTGTAGGGGCGCATGCAATTGACCTACCATTCCAATCGCGCGTAAGTGTTTGAAACATCAAGGCAAGAGGTCAGGCCCCGGTGAACAAGATCCACCATACGGGTGGTGGTTTTGGGCCACCCCCGTTTGAGGCTTGCCCTCGCCACAGGCTACCTACGAAGACTCGAAAGCGGCAACTCTATGCCGCGCTCTAAAGCTCCGCAGGCACTTTCGGGACTCTGGGAGAATTCTTCAATCATGGGGCTTGCCAGATGAGGTGGTGTTTCTCGTCCTTGCCGAACATGACGATTGAGGCGGCGGAAGTTTTTTCGGTTGTTCCCGCCTTAAAGTTGACCTTCCCGGTGCTCCCCAGGTTCATCTGAAATCCCTGGGAATCGGCGAGCCTGATGGCGGGGGCGCCTTGTGGCGAAACGCTGATCGCGGCGTGATCCACGCCCTGCGCGTCCAGAAGGAGGATGACCGCGGAACCGTCGGTGTCCGTCACAAGCCCCTCGCGCGCAACTCCATCCGCGTCGGAGATATTGATGCCATTGACGTTCATCCTCATTCGCTGTACGCCCGAGTTATCCACAATGTCGAACTCGCGGGCCGTGATCTTCTGCGGAGCAGACTGCGTCGCGTACATCGTAACGAGGGCCGTGGTCACCACGAGCGGGGCGACGGCAAATCCTTTGAGCCGCCGATGGGCGCCCTCGAGACATTCCAGCCGCTCGACAAGTTCTCTCTCGGTCATGGCGAATCCTTCCAGGCGGATTTGTTGGGCTCGCTGAAAAATCGAAACTGAGTCTATCACACCCACGTTTAGCAAGGCTGTGATGGAGGATACCGGGCAGTGACAGGAGTCCGCGACCCGGAGTCCGGCAGCAGAAGTACGAGATTCGCCGGAAACGGCCGAGTCCAGAGGCTCATCGCAATTCACAAAATCACCCCTGGCGGATGACTCAATCAGAACGACGCACGCAGCGCTTGCCCTTCGCGGCGCGATGATGAATAATTCAAGCAAAGGAGAAAAAGGATGATTCGTGAGCAGTTTCTTGACTATTGCCAGGGCCTGAAGAGCGCTCTGGACGCTATTCCCGCGGACGCCGTGGAGAAGTTCTTGCAGCTCCTGGAGAGCGCTTACCAGGATGGCCGCCAGGTGTTTCTCCTGGGCAACGGAGGAAGCGGCGCCACCGCCTCCCATGCGGCCGCCGATTTGAACAAGGGCGTCTCCTACGGCCGGGAAAAACGCTTTCGCGTGATGAGCCTGAACGACAACATGGCCACACTGACCGCCTATGCAAACGATGTTGCCTACAGCGACGCCTATGTGGAGCAGCTCAAGAATTTCCTGAATCGCGGCGATTTGGTGATTGGCATTTCGGGCAGCGGCAATTCCCTGAGCGTGCTGAAGGCGATTGAATACGCTAACCAGCAGGGCGCCGTCACCGTGGGGCTGTGCGGCTTCGGTGGCGGCAAACTGGCCGCCATGGCGCAGGTCCCCGTACACGTTCCGGTGAACGACATGCAAAAGGTCGAGGACATCCACATGATGCTCTTCCACGTGGCCATGCAGGTGCTTTGCGCGCGCATGGATGCTTCCGCCCCTGCGCCCGCCGCCCGCGCGTGCTGACGCGGTGGATTGCTTGCCGCCAATCAATCATTGCCCGGCTCCGGCGCCCGCTCTGCGGAAAGGCTCCGATTTTCGCACCGTTAGTTTTGGGTGTCGCGACCCCAAATTCGAACATGCTCGGTCTGCCCGGCTCCGCCGCCTGCTCTGCGGAAAGGCTCCGATTTTCGTACCTGTAGTTTTGGATGTTTGTAGGGACAGCGGATTCAAGCATGCTCGGTCTGGCCGGCTCCGCCGCCTGCTCTGCGGAAAGGCTCCGCCTTTCCGAGTGCGGCCAAGAAAGATTCCCTTTTTTTTGGAGGCTCCGCCTCCAACAGGTCATGGTAACAATCTCCCGAGACAGTCCGTGCCTCTCCATCACTAGCGTGGCGCACGACCGCCCGCCGGTGTTCCGCACCGATGCCATGAAGCAGATCGTTTGCGCGGCCATAGACGAAGCGCGCCACTCGGGCGGCTTCGCGATCTTTGCTTACGTCATCATGCCCGACCATCTGCACATTATCACCGACGGAGCGCTCAAGATCTCAGATACGCTTCGCTTTCTAAACGGAATTTCCAGTCATCGCGTGATTGGCTACCTGAACGAAAACGGCTACACCACATCCCTGGCGAAACTCCAGGACGCGCGGAAGGCGCGAGGCCATGCCCACTCGCTGTGGGACGGGCACTCAAACGCTCTGCCGGTATACGGCGAAACCTTCTTTATGCAGCGCGTGAATTACATTCACCAGAACCCGGTGCGAGCAGGGTTGGTCGAGCGCGCGGACGATTATCGATGGTCGAGCGTTCGGTGCTGGAATCGCTGGCCTCGCGAGGACGAACCCTTGCTCGTAGATCTAAAAAAGATTTCCTGGCGGAGACCTCGGTGAGGGGGTCGGCGAGGCACAGCCTCGCCCTGAAAGGAAAAAGTAATAGAAAGATAAAAAGGGGACGGGCCTCGGAAAGGCGGAGCCTTTCCGCAGAGCAGGCGGCGGAGCCGAGGAACGGGACCGTTTGCGTGAGCCTAAGATTCTCCGACTCGAAATCCTCGGAATTGGGGCGAGTGAGCTAGGCACCTCGCCAAGAGAAGAAGAAATCATTGAGTGAAGGGACGGGGGTCGCGATCGGAAAGGCGGAGCGTTTCCGCAGAGCAGACGGCGGAGCCGGGGGTGGAACTATTGGCGGGAGAGGAAGATCCTCCGACTCGAGATCTCAGGATTTGGGCAAGTCGGCGAGGCGGAGCCGGGAAATAAAACCGGTTGCTATGAGTGGGCCGTATCCCCAAGGCTGGTAACCTAAGGGAAAACGGAACCTTCCCGCAAGGTAGGCTGCGGACGACGGAGAAACGGAACCTCACCGCGACGCAGGCGAAGGAGCCCGGGAATGGAACAGGGCACGTGGCGGAGCCAAGCGAGGCGGACGGAATAATGAACATTGCCATTCTTGGGCTCACGGCGACGTCCTACGGCAGCCATACTTACCTGAAGAATCTTCTTCCCAACTTGGCGCGACTGGACCGGTCCAACCGCTACGAGGTTTTTCTTCCCGAGGCGAACGTGCAAGATTTGGACGCGCGGCAGGCGAATTTCCACGTTCACCTGCATCGTTGGCCGCCCAAGTCCGGAACCCTGCGCGTGCTTTGGGAGCAACTTGTTCTCCCCTGGATTCTCCGAGCGCATAGGGTCGATGCCGTATACACGACGCACAGCATGGCAATTTTGCTCTCCCCGCTTCCCAGCATCATCATCATGCAGAATGTCGAACCTTTTTTCGCCGGGCAATTTCCCAACCCTCCCCATCTGCGGGCGCGGCTTTGGCTGCTGCGGATGATGATGGAGTTTTCCCTCCACCGCAGCCCCAAGATCATCGCTATTTCCGATTGGGAGAAGGGGTTCCTGGTCGAGCGTTTTCACCTGCCCCCCGATCAGATCGTTGTCAGCTACCCCGGTGTGACGGAAGGATTCCGTCCGCCGACTCCGGGCTCGGAGGCATTGCTGCGCGAGCGTCTGGGGATCGAGCCGCCTTATCTTCTCTCGGTGACGCGCCTGGCGGGTTACGGCAATCTGCTGAATCTGGCCAAGGCGTACGTCTCTCTGGTGAAAGCGGGCAAGGTCACCATGCCGCTGGTGGTTCCGGGCGGCGTGTGGGACTCGCAGTACATTGGCAAGGTCAAGAAGCTTCTCGCCGCCGAAGGTTGCGTGGACCGGGTCAAGTTTCTTGGCTACGTGCCCCATCAGGACATGCCCTTGCTCTTCGGGCATGCCGCATGTTTTGTCTTCCCTTCCTTGCTGGAAGCGTGCGGCACGGTATTGATTGAGGCGCTTGCCTGTGGGACGCCGATTCTGTGCTGCCGGCGCCGACCCATGAGCGATATCTGCGGCGACGCGGCCGTGTTGTTTGATGGCGAAGATCCTAACGACATTGCCGCGAAAATCTTCGACGTGCTGTCGAACCAGCCCCTCCGCGAAAAGCTCTCCCGTCGCGCGGTCGAGCGAGCCACACAGTTTTCCTGGCGGCAGGGCGCGGAAAAGATCTACCGGATTTTCGAGGAACTCGCCCCGCGACCCGTGAAACCAAAATCACGGAAAGGAGGACCTAACCGCAGCCGTACAAGCTTGTCCAGATTACGATCCAGTCATTGAGGAACGCTTAGCGGCTTCGCCGCTCGCTTTGCGGGAAGGCTGGGCCTTCCCGTCGCTGGAGACCACCAACCAACCCCCTCCGCGCCGCTCGCCCCGATTCATCGGGGCGAGCGGCGCGGAGGAGGGAAAAGTAGGTGCGATGGGCCGGAAGGGCAAAGCCCTTCCGCACAGCAGGGGGCGAAGCCCCATCGAGCCCGGTGATGGCCCTTTAATTCGGACAGCCTTGCAGCCGTAATCCACCCGGCTCGGCCCACAAGAACCCTTGCGCCTGTTGATCCTCAGCATCCAGTACGCTCCCGAGTTCACGAGTAATGCCATCGTGATGACGGGCCTGGCGCAACAACTCGCCGCGCGCGGACACCAGGTAACCGTGCTTGCGGGGACGCCCCACTATCAGCTTCCCCGCGTCCCTCCGGGCTACTGGTGGAAACCTTTCCGGCGCGAGATCCTCGCTAATGTAAAAGTGATTCGCTGTTGGGCGTTCCCGAAATCTACCGGAAAAGTTGCAAAGCTCGTGAACTATGTCAGCTTCACGCTGACCAGCTTGATCGCCGGATTATTGACAGCGCGCCCTGAGATCGTCATGATCGTCTCGCCCCCGTTCTGGCTGGGGTACAATGCTCTTCTGCTCGGGACCTTCCGTCGCTGCCCCGTGATTTACAACGCCCAGGACCTGTTTCCGGAAGCTTACCTCGCCAGCCAGGAAGTCCGCGAGGGCGGGCTCGCGCGCGGCATGAGCCGCTTGATGAATCGGATCTACCGCGCTTCGGACAGGATTACGGTCATCACCGATTCCTTCGCGGATGCGATTGCGTCGCGGGGGATTGCGGGGGAGAAAGTGGTGGTCATTCCGAATTTCGTCGATACTACGGCCGTTACACCATTGCCCCGCGACAATTCCTTCCGTCGCCGGCACGGGATCGAGAACGGGTTTGTGATCATGTATGCCGGCAACATCGGGTACACGCATGGGGCGGAGATGTTAGTGGAAGCTGCGGAGAAACTGGCGGGAATTCCCGGCCTTGTATTTCTGGTTATCGGCGGAGGATCGAAGCAAGCAGATCTGGAGCGGCTTGCCCGTGAACGCCGCCTCGCCAATATGAAATTTCTCCCGACGCAGCCCCCTGAAGTCCTTTCCGAAATGCTGGCCGCCGCCGACGTCTTTGTTTTCACCTCGAAGCCGGGCGTGGGCAAGACATCCTTCCCCGGCCGCATTTATAATTTCCTTCTCGCCGCGCGGCCGGTCGTTGCGAGCGTTGACGAGGACTCTGACTTGGCGAGGGCCCTGCGCAATGGAGGCGCGGGGATCGTCACCCCGCCTGGAGACGTGGAAGAATTCTGCCGGGCTATTACAGAGCTCTATCAGGCCCCTGCCCGGCGTGAAAGCCTGGGGCGAAACGGAGCAGAATATATGGCTCGCCACTATTCCCCGCAGGCAGTGGTGGAGCAGTACGAAGCGCTAATGAAAGGATTGGCCGCCCGATAAGGGAGCGCCCTGAGCCCCGATGAGAGCCTCGATGCGCGTCAAAATCAAACTCATCCTGCTGGTGGGCGACCTCATTGTGTTGATGCTGTGCCTGGCCGCGGGCACTTATATCCGCCTCAATGAAATTGAGTCTCTGGACGAGCGCTACAGCAACGCGGCGATCCTCTGCCTGATGATTTACCCGCTCTGCCTCTACCTGAGCCGGTCCTACGAAGTGCAACCCGAAGCGAGTTCCGCCGAGAACCTGCGCCGGCCTTTTCTGGGCTTGCTCATTGCCATCACCGCCTGCTCTTTCCTCTTTTACTTCGCTCCCGACGTTCGTTTTGGCCGCGGCATCTTCGCCATCGCCAACGTCCTCATGGTTTTCGCGCTCCTCGGGTGGCGCCTCGGGGTCTTCCTCCGCCTGCGCCGCCGAAGCCTAGCTATTCTCTTGATGGGGAATTCCGCCGCGGTGGAAACGGCCCAACAACTGATCCGGGAATTTTCTCCCCTCTCCAAAACTCAGGTCTGGCAGCCCGAAGCGCAATCGGCGAGTGCACCAAATCACCTTGATCCGACTGGTGCGCACATCGGCGAAGACGAATTCGACCTCTTGATTTTGGCTGGGCATTCGGTGGACGTTTCCACGCTCCGCACGGCTGCCGCGCTTCGACTCAAGGGGGTCCTGGTTTGGAGCCTGCCGCGCCTGTTCTCCGAATTCGCCGAGCGGCTTCCCGCGCGCTACCTCGACGAACGCTGGGTTGCCACTGCCGAGGGTTTCCGTTCGCTCAACGAAACGAGTTTCCAAGTCATTAAACGCCTGGCGGATCTCAGCCTGGCCTTTTGGGGATTGATCATGAGTTCCCCGCTTCTGACCCTGGCGGCAGTCCTGATCAAGATTCAGGACGGAGGCTCCGTGTTTTACACCCAGGAGAGGGTGGGCAAAGGAGGGGAAACCTTTCGCGTCCACAAGCTGCGAACCATGGTGGGCAAGGCGGAGGATGGTACCGGCCCCGTATGGGCGTCACCCGACGATCCGCGCGTGACCCGCGTGGGACGCTGGCTGCGGAAACTGCGCATCGATGAGATTCCCCAGATGTGGAATGTACTCAAAGGAGAGATGAGCTTCGTAGGCCCACGTCCGGAGCGCCCGGTCTTCGTCGAAACCCTGCAAAGCAAGTTTGCCGTCTATTCCCTGCGCCACCTGGTGCGACCCGGGATCACCGGATGGGCGCAAGTGCGCTGCCCCTACGCCGCCAGCGAAGAGGATAATCTGCTCAAACTCGAGTACGACCTTTACTACCTCCAGAATGCCTCGATGCTCTTCGATGTCCGCATCATGCTGAAGACCATATCCACGGTGGCTTCCGGGTGGGGGTCATGGTAGCGGTATCAAAAGGAGTGACCCTACGAGAGGGGCGATGGGTGGGGAGCGCCGTCGGGCGGCCTCACACTGAGCCTCTTTGATTTTGGTAAAACTCATCTTCCGACTTGCGTAATGTCATCGTTTGAGCTTAAAATTGTTACAGATAGGGGTTGCAAAGTTGCCATCTCGCGGGGCGACAAAGAACTAAGGTTAGAGCTTGGCCGCCTAAATTCCCGGCGATGAGTGCGAACGGAATATCAGATTACAACCAAAGGCCTTCTGAGAGGCATAGCAACCAC
This sequence comes from uncultured Acidobacteriota bacterium, assembly GCA_964501985.1. Lineage (GTDB taxonomy): Bacteria > Acidobacteriota > Terriglobia > UBA7540 > UBA7540 > Bog-366. The sequence goes on from CAZCVY010000007.1 coordinate 15,273, forward strand.
CTGGGAGGATTTCAGATGAAAAGGATTTTGCTATTGGTCTTTGCGGTCTTGGTTTTTGGCAGTCTGTCGTTCGCGGGAAGCAAGACGCTTACCGGGGTGGTAAGTGACTCACATTGTGGGTTGAAACACGCTGCCGCCGGAAGCGGAGGTTGCGTCGAGCATTGCGTTTCGGGTGGAGCCACCTATGTTCTGGTTTCGGATGGCAAAGTCTACCAGCTTTCCGCCCAGGATAAGTTCAAGGGGTTGGGCGGCAAAAACGTCACGGTAACGGGCGAAGTAGAAGGGGACAGCATCACCGTTGCCAGCGTCGCGGAGAAGACAAGTTAGGTTTAAGGCGCATCAAACTGTCAAGATTAAACGGCCACGCGCGCCTAGGTGGCCGTTTTCTTTTTTATGCCGCCCTTCGGAGAAGCATCGGAAACCGGTGGGCGATACGGAACAGTCGTTTGATATTTCGACAATCAAGTAACCGGCAAACCGACTTGAACATCTAAAAGATACGTGTGGGAACTCCGTCCCCCAAAGGCGAGCATCGTGGGACGATGTTGAGTCAGGATTGGAACAGCAAGACCAAACTTTGCGGAGGTTGGCATGAAGAGGCTTACGGTTTTAGCGTTCGGACTGCTCCTGGCAGCGAGCATCGGCCTTGCTGCACCGGGCGCGGCGAAGACGTTTGTGGGAAGCATCGGCGATTCCATGTGCGGCGCCAAACACATGATGCCCGGTGAGAGCGACAAGGATTGCACGCTGGGATGCATCAAGGAAGGGGCCAAATACATCTTGATAGATCCTAGCGGCAAAATCTATCAGCTCAGCGACCAGAAAAAGCCCGAGCAGTTTGCGGGAGCCAAGGTGAAAGTCACGGGCACGCTGAGTGGCGACACCATCACCGTGGCGTCCATTGCCGCGGCCAACTAATCAGATGGGATTGCCTGCATTGATAGCGCCGTTGGCACAGGGACACCGCCAGGCAGGGCGATGTGCGGGCAAGAAACTGAAATGTCCGCTATAATCGTCCAGATGAGTCGATCTGGGAGGATCTGAAAGAATATGGATACGGAACCGAGCACGTCCACGGGAAACGAGTGGAAAGTCCGCCGCGTAGGAACGGCGACCTTTTCAATTTCCAAACCGAAGAGAAAGCCCAACAAGATGCGGCAGATGCGCCTGAAGAATCGGCGACGAGCGCGATAGCTGAGTTTTGGCGACGAGAACTTGGTCCACGTACGAAGGCCTCGGATGAACCGAGGAGGGCTGGCACTATTTTTGTAATCCGCGAAGAGTGTGCTCGCCGCTCCCTCCGCGCCGCCGGCGTTGCGCGCGGCGCAGGGGCTGGCACGAGGCACTTTTCGAATCCGCAATTTAAATTGAAGACCCTCTGCGGGCTTTCCGATGGTCCATATCCTCCACCAATACGGATTATCCTTTATCTTCCTGGCGGTCTTTGCTGAAAGCCTTGGCCTTCCCGTCCCCAGCTTCCCGCTTATTCTCGTTGCCACCGCGCTGGCAGCGCCGCTCCACCTACGCCTACCATTGGTGTTCCTTGTGTGTTTGGTTGCGGGGCTGGGAGGAGACGGAATCTGGTACTGGCTAGGCCGGTCGCGGGGGCGGCCCATCCTCCGACGGCTGTGTTCCCTTTCGCTATCGCCGGATTCCTGCGTCAACCGCACAGAGAGCCTCTTCCAGCGCTATGGAGTAAAGTCGCTCTTTGTCGCTAAGTTTATTCCTGGATTAAACACCGTTGCCCCGCCGCTAGCGGGAATGCTGAAGGTGTCGCCCCTGCGCTTTGCCGCCGCGGACGTTGGCGGAATCACGCTGTGGGCCGGATCGGCGATGGTCGTGGGCTGGTCATTCCGCACCCAGGTGGAGTGGACCATGGAGTGGCTTGCGGCCTTCGGACAGACGGGGGCGATCATCCTGGGGGTAGTCCTGGCAGGTTGGATTCTGCTCAAATGGGTGCAGCGATGGCAATTCTACCGCCTGCTCGAGCACTCGCGAATTACCCCGCAGGAACTGAAAGAGCGGCTCGATCGGGGCGAGGACATCGTTATTGTCGACTTGCGCTCCGACCTCAGCTACCATGCAGAAGGGGTGAAGGTGGCCAGCGCCATCTGGATTTCGCCCGATGACTTCGAGAAACGTTTCCACGAGATCCCGCGCGGGCGTCCGGTGGTGATGTACTGCACTTGACCAAACGAAGCGACCAGCGCCAGGATGGCGCGGTTACTGATTGAAAAGGGATACAGTGAAGTTTGGCCGCTAACCGGGGGTCTTGACCGCTGGGTGGAACTCGGTTACCCCACCGATGCCGTGGTTCCTGTCGCGCCCAGACTCACGTCGATTGCGCCAGAACGATTGCCGGCGTAGGGCCAGGCGGTCACGAATCACAACCGATTCCCTGCCCGACCATCGGGACTGGCGTACAACTTTTACCGTGGAGAGAGACTCTATCAAGAGTAGGGCTTTGGGTAGGATTGAAAACGCTACCGGCGGCAGGTATTTGGCAATGAAATCAACATCAAATCTTGGCAGATATGTTTTGATCGCGATGGCCCTGCTGATGATGGCCGGATTGCTAAGTCTTGTCGCGGCTCCTGCCGACCGGCCATTGTCGAAGGACGACATCACGCTGCTCCTTTACGGCAGTCCCAGCCCCAAGATTATTCAAGAGGTCGAGCAGCGAGGCGTGGACTTCCAAATGAATCCCGACCTCGCCAAGAAATTCCACGACCAGGGCGCCAGCGACGATTTGATCGATGCGCTGACGAAAGCGGGGAATAAGGCAGCGGCGAAGCCGAGTGCGCCCGCGCCTGCCCCCGTTTCAGCCCCCGCGCCCGCTGCGCCTGCACCCGTGACGCCTGCACCTGCACCCGCGTCTCCGGCGGCGAATAATCCGAATCCCCCCGCGGCGCCGGACGCCGCGCCGACGCTCAAGCCCAATGCTCCCAACGCTCCGGAACCTCCGGCGGCGGAGGCGCCCCGTGGCACACCCGAGCCGTCGCTGTCTGTCACTCCCCCGACCGCGTCCTCGTCTTCCGAGCCGGTATTGCTCCGAAAGACTCAGGCGCCAGATGCATCATCTCCGTCAAATTCCGCGTCACCTGCGCCGGCCGCACCAGCTCCGGCAAGTTCCCCTTCCCCGGCGGCTGCTCCACCGTCCTCCTCTGAGCCGGTCTTGCACGTCCCGGTGCAGAAGCCGACACCGGCAGCCCCTGAAGCGCCAGCGGTGACGAATGCTCCCGGGCTGAAGGATCCTGACGCGCAGGGAATCCAACACATCATCTCGGAGTTTGCCGCCAAGGAAAAAGTTTTTCGCGAGGCCCGCAACAATTACACTTACCACCAGATCAATAAGGTCGAGGAGTTCGGCGCGGGCAATGAAGTCGTGGGAACCTTCGAGCAGGAGTGGGACATCCTCTACGACGACAGCGGCAAACGCGTCGAGAAGGTCACTTATGCTCCGGTGGCGACACTCAAGGGACTGATCATCACCAAGGAGGACATCGAAGGGTTCCGAAGTATTACCCCCTTCGTCCTTACCACCGACGAGTTGCCGGAATACGATATCAAGTATCTCGGGCACGTGAAAGTAGACGAAATCACCGCCTACGTCTTCTCCACCCGGCCCAAGGAAATCCAGAAGAACCGGCAGTATTTCCAGGGCATCGTGTGGGTTGACGACCGCGACTTGCAGATCGTCAAGAGTGAAGGCAAGCAGGTGCCCCAGGACAAGACCCACCATGGGCAGGAGAATCTGTTCCCGCGATTCACGACGTGGCGTGAGCAAGTGGATGGTAAATTCTGGTTCCCCACGTACACCATGGGCGATGATACCCTCTATTTTTCCAACGCCGCGCCCATCCACATGAAGGAAATCGTTCGCTACACCGACTATAAGCAATTCAAGTCCGGCTCGCGCATTTTGACGGTGCAATCGATCGACAAACCGAAAGATCAAAATACCCCGGCGGCCACTCCTCCCCCGAAATAGCGCGGGCCCGCATCGCCCGCCACAGATTCGGGGGGAGGTTCAGCCGCCACGGGAAAAACCCACCCTCAGGTTTAAGGCGTCACCAGCCTCGGCACGAAATTCTTGTCGAATTAAACCAGACCCTTTAGTCTTGATTTGGAGGCCCCACCGCGATGATCAGAGTGAGCAGCCTGGTCAAATCCTTTGGTGACTTCGTCGCCGTCAATGAAATCTCGTTTGAAGTTCAACAGGGTGAAATCTTTGCCTTTCTGGGGCCGAATGGCGCCGGTAAGACGACCACCATCAAAATGCTCACCACGTTGCTGAAGCCTACCCGCGGGAACATCGAGATCGATGGACTCGACCCGCAACACCAGCAGAACGAAGTGCGGCGCCGCTTTGGCATCGTCTTTCAAGATCCGAGCTTGGAATGGGAGCTGACTGCGGACGAGAACATGGAGCTCCATGGTGTCTTGTATCACGTGCCGCACAAGCTGCGGATCGAGCGCACCGAGCAACTTCTGAAAATCTTTGAGCTCTGGGAGCGCCGCAAGGAACCGGTCAAGCGCTTCTCCGGAGGGATGAAGCGCCGCCTGGAAATCGCTCGCGGATTGCTGCATACGCCCAAAATCCTCTTCCTGGACGAGCCCACATTGGGGCTCGATCCCCAGAGCCGCAATCAAATGTGGACACACGTCAAACGCCTGAACGAAACTGAAGGCGTCACGGTATTTCTGACCACGCACTATATGGATGAGGCCGATCGCGTGGCGCAACGCATCGCGATCATTGACCACGGCAAGATCGTGGCGCAAGGCACTCCCGCCGAACTGAAAGAGCAAACCAAGAGCGATTCTCTCGAACAGGCTTTCCTGGCGCTGACCGGCACTTCGATTCGCGATGAGTCCGCCGGCTCGATCGACCAGATGCGAAATTTCGTCAAAATGTGGAGGCGCTAAGCGATGGGGGCAATCTATATTCTCTGGCTTCGCGAGCTGAAGCGCTACACGCGGTCGCGCGCCCAGATGTTCGGTTCTCTCGGGCAGCCGCTCCTCTATCTTCTGGCGCTGGGGTTCGGCCTCGGACCGGTCTTCCAAAAATCCGGGAACGGCAGCTACCTCCAGTTCATTGCTCCTGGTGTGATTGGCATGACCGTTCTCTTTACCTCGATCTTCTCGGGGATCGGCCTGCTCTGGGACCGGCAATTTGGCTTTCTGAAGGAGACGCTGGTAGCGCCAGTATCACGCATCAGCATCGTTATCGGCAAGACTCTGGGCGGCGTGACCGTGGCGCTGATCCAAGGAACTCTAGTGGTAATCGTTTGCCTGGTGGCGGGCTTCCGGCCGGTCGCCTGGACGGCGGTCCCTGTTGCCTTCTGCTTCATGGCGTTGATCGCCATGGTCTTTGGCGGCCTGGGCACGGCCATTGGCTCAAAATTGCAAGATATGCAGGGCTTTCAGCTCATCATGAACTTCCTGGTGCTGCCCATTTTCTTCTTGTCGGGAGCCCTGTTCCCTCTCGATCACTTGCCCAAAGTCCTGGGTTTCATTACGGACTTCGACCCGCTTTCCTACGGAGTCGATGGGCTCCGCGGCGCGCTAATTGGCCGCACTCATTTCGGATTGCTCACCGATCTCGCCGTCCTCTCGGCTGTGGCGGTCGTGCTTGTCAGCGTCGGGGGTTATCTGTTTTCGCAAATCGAAGCCTGATCACTCCCGCTCGTGAAGCTCAATAACCGCGGCTCTCCATTCGGAGTCAAGATGGACCGGCAATCCGGCGAGCGATAAGTTCTCGCCGCTCACATCCGCCGCAGCCTCACCATCAACGTCAACCCGATAGGTGCGCGAGGGATCGAGCCCGCGCAGCTTGAACACGCGGGTGGCGGCGCCGTTTTCCAAGCGGTAGGCGAGGAGGACGCTGTTCTTCCGATCGGGCGAAACGTATTGCACAGCCGACCAACCGCGCGGGTCATCATGACTGGGCTGAGCGGTTAAATGATAAGCGTCCGCGCCCTTGATCACCTGGCGAAGGCGTTTATAGAGTGTCACGTTGGCCGCGGCGGTTCGCATCAACTCGTCGTTCCATTTAAAGATCCGGCTGGATATCCCGAATTGACCGTTCATCGGCACGCGGAACATGAAATCCCACCAGCCGGGCGGATTCGGGAGTGAGACTTCGCCGTTGTCCTGATCGCCGACCATCCAGTGGTTGCAAATCTCCGGAGTGAATTCCACCGTGCAGCCGTACCCCAATTGCACCGAGGGCAGAGGGTTGACGACATCCGAGAGCCACGTCGTGTGCGTGTGAGCGATAATCCCCAAGTCGAACCGCGTGCCGCCGCTCGAGCAATTCTCGATGACGAGCTGGGGATAGGCGGCGCGCACCCCGTCCAGCCAGCGGTAATAGTTCATCAGGTGGTCGTGGAGCACGTGTCCTTGACGCTCGGCGAGCTGGGGCGGGCCAAAGCGCTCGCCGATATCGATGTTGTAATCGATCTTCAGCCACTCGATTCCGTAGTCCTTCACCAAGCGGTCGACGACCGACCGCGCCCACTGCCTCGCCGCGGGTAGGGCAAAATTGAGATGGTAGCGATTCCCTTCCATCACCGGCATTCCGTTGTAAGCGAGGCACCAATCGGGGTGCGCTTTGAAGGTGGCCGAATCGATGCCCAGGCTTTCGATTTCCACCCAGATGCCGAATTTCAGGCCTTTGCTCCGGACGTACTGGGCAAGCTCCTGAATGCCGTGGGGAAATTCTTCCGGGTTCTCCGTCCAGTCGCCCAGTTCGTGCTCCCAGTTCTTGCCGCTAAACCAACCCGCATCCATCACAAACACTTCCGCACCCAGGCGGGCCGCCGCATCCGCGCACCGTTTCAGCTCGTCCACCTGCAACTTGTCGCCGAACGGATACCAGGAATTGAACTGGACCAGCAGAGGGTCATTCGTCTTGGTGCGAGGCACAACATAGCGGCGCTGGTAGCGATGAAGCTGGTTCGCCCCGTCGTCGAGATCCCCGCCGGTGGCCGTAAAAGCCACGGAAGGAAGAGCGAAGGACTCGCCGGGGGACAATCTCAGCGGCCCCCCGAAGTCAGGGCGCATGCCCAGCGAAACTCGCAGGTTCTCCTCTTGCAACGGGCGTCCCTCCGGCAGTCGCGCGAAATTCATTTCCCAGTTCCCCGAATAGGCAAGCTGGGCCAGGAATCGTGTTTCCAGATTCTTGCTGTGCAGACAAAGCCAGGGTGAATACCCGTAGGTTGAACGTCCCCGTGTGTCGACAAAGGATCGTTCCCCGGCCGCGAGATCTTCCTTGGCGAGCTGCCGTTCGCGCCCCCAGCCGCCCCAAAGGTAACTAAGATCGTATTCGCCGGCGGGCAGTTCGAGGGCGAGGGAGGGCAAGGATTCGATTGCCAGAGGCTTCGCACCCTTATTCAAAATCGTAATCTGCCGCGTGAACACACCCGTATCACCCCAGGCGAGATACTGAACCGCAATCTCCAGGGCCAATCGCCGGTGCCGGTAGGTCAGTTGCAGGCCATCCACATCAGCGGACGGGTGCAGCTCCTGATGAGACACAAGCTCCAAGTCGTCGGGAGTGAGACCCTGGCCTTCCGCCATCCCGGCAATCTCGTATTGCTCGCCGTGTGGGGCCGGAGAATCATGTTTCCCGAGCGAGGCATTCCAGTCCGGACGGCCCGCCGGCCCGAAGTAGGCCAAGGAAATTTTCCCGTCAACTTGCGCAAGGCGATATTCCACGCCGCCGGTTTCGAGTATCCAACCGTTGTGAGCATCAGAGCGAATGGTAGCTCGGAGGTCTGCGGCGCCCCCTCCAAATGCAGTGCCCGCGAGTAAGAAAATAAGCATCGATTTGCAGATCGTCATTTCAAGCTCCAATCAAATCGGCGCCAACAAGTACCATAGTCGCGGCCGAATCTCAAGCCCGAGAAGGGGCTTCCCGCTTGCATTGGTAACATGGAGGGTGTAAACAGATTAGGGCTGCCGCCGTGATCAGGGTATATGTTCGGGAATGACCATTCGCTCGATCGGTGCATCCACGTGGCCGCTAACTTGGTGGCTCGGGGAGACCCCCGCCTGCTGCGATTGAGCTGGCAAGGCCAATTTAATCGGAGGTAAACGAACTATTATGTCCGATCAAGTTCCCGACGCGTTCACACCGACAGACTTGAAAGGTGCGGCGAGAGAGACGCTCGTCTGCGATCGCTCCGCCGGGGTGTGGTTGATTCTAGCAGTGATTGCGCTGGTTATGGCGAGTGGAGGCACGCGCGGATATGCATCCCCTCGCCCCCAGACCAAGGTCCTGGACGAATTGAATCAGGGCATCGCTCTATACCGCAGTTCTGACTTCACGGGTGCTGTAAGCGTCCTCCAGAAAGCCACCGCTGATGATCCGAAGCTGGCCAGGGGCTGGCTCTTCCTCGGGCTCGCCTATACTCAAGAATATGTTCCTGGCGTGGACTCCGCAGAGAATAAGCAATTGGGCACGCATGCCATCGAGGCTTTTGAGGAAGCCGCAAAGATCGACCCCGGTGATAAGCTTGCCTTGGCCGGAATCGGTAGCATGAATTACTCGCTGGGAGATCTCGAGATAGCTAAGGAGTGGGAACGGAAACGACAAGAGGTAGAAACGGGTAATCCTGAGCCTTTTTATTGGGTCGGTGTTATCGACTGGTATGCATGTTACAGGAATACCAAGCATGTCCAGGAGAACCTCGGGGGCTCATCAGACCCCCCGACTCCCCTCCCTGAAAATGCCCTTGCTGAACTCGAAAGACAGAACGGGCCGTTAATTGCGGAAGGGACAGAGGCGTTGGGAAGGGCCCTTGAGCTCTTTCCCAACTATGCAGACGCCATGATTTATCTGAACCTGATGTATCGCCAGAAGGCCGAGCTGGAGCACGACAGGGGGGCTCGTGCGGCCGACCTGAGGATGGCGGATCAGTGGGTCGAGAAGGCATTGGCCGCTCGGAGGAGTGGCGCACCCACGGAGTTTCCGGCCCAAGACGACGAGGACAGGATCTTCCCGTCTCCACCTCCTCCCCCACCTCCCCCGCCCCCACCCCCACCTCCCTCTCACTGAGATCGACCGTGCAGGAATTTAGCGTCACGTGAGTGGCTGCGCATTTGCGGTTCGTCCGGGGCGGACGTCGACCACGCTTACTGTGTAGGGATGACGAAGAGCGTGATCGAGGCCGCCGGGAACGACGCGGAGATCGTGCTCGTCGTGCTTCCCGCTGCCGGTGCCGCGACCGCCTGGTCCGGCAGCGTGACAATCGCTGACAGGTTCGCGTTGCTGTACTGAGAAACTTTGGCATTCCCCGTCGCCGTCAGGTTCGCGAGCGAAAGCGTGCTGGTGAGCGCGCCATAGGTCTTGTTGATCACCACCACCGTCACCGCGTGATCGGACGACCGCAGCGCGCCGTACACCGCAAGCTGTCCCTGCGCCGCGCTGGTCGACGCCAGCGCATTGTCGCCGAATTTCGAGTTCGCGCCGTCATAATTGCGGTAGATCTCGAAGGCCACGAGGCCGGGGAGTTGCGTTGCGTCCGGAGGTCCCCACAGAGTCGCGAGGTCGAGGCCGTACTGCCCGAAGATGCCCAGCAGGTCGGCCTGCGCCAGCGCGCCGTTGATGTGCTCCTGCCCGCCCCAGTTGTACTCGGAAATAGCAGTCTTGGTGCCGGGATAGTCGTTGGCCACCCACGTCTGCATCATCGGAATGACTTGGGGAGACTGCAATGGGGTGTTGCAGTTGGAAGTGTAGTTCGCGTCGGTGACGTAGTTCGGCTGCGGGTAATTTGGATCGGTATACGTGGGGTCCCAGAAGACGCGCGTCGAGTTGAGCCGCGCGATTTGCTCGCCGGTATCTCCCGCGGTGGTGAGGCCCACGTTCGAACCGTTGTATTCGGCGGCAAAGTAGGTGTGCAGATCCAAGTAATCCAGCAGGCGGGGGGTATTGTTCTTGGTTGCGTAGGCCGCGAACTGCTGGAGATAGTAATCGATGAGGGCGGTGCCTCCGTGCGCCTTGCGGTCGACGGGACCGGACCAGGGCTCATAACAGGGGCCGGTGCTCCACCCGTTCTCGACGTCCTCCTTCGAATAGAAGAAGTCCCACCAAAAGGAAATTACCGGGCCGGCGACTGCGGCGGAGGGGTCGGCGGTCTTGACGGCCAATGCCGTGGCAATGTCGTTGTTCGTCAACTCGTCGTACGTGAAGGGCAGCGGATGCACGTCGCGCTGTGTCGCGTCCCACCAGTCGGGTTCGTTGTCCAGGTCGTAGATGGCCACGCCGCCATTCGCCGCGGCGCCGAAGGTCTGCACCAGTGACGTCACCCAAGTGCCCGACCACGCAGGGCCCTTGGCGATGCTGGTGACGGTAGGGTCGTTGCCGGTTATATTGCACCCGCTGGAGTTGGTACAGCCGCTGACCCCCTCAGGGTATACGCCATTGCCGCAGCCCTTGGAGGTGTCAACGGATTGCTGCGTGGGGTAGGTCGAAACCGGGAAGCTGCACGACGTGCCGTCCTTGGCCACCCAACCCTGCACGGGCACCGTGCCCAAGGTGACGGCGCCGATCGAATTATTGCTGGTCACCAAGTCATTAAACTGGCCCGTTGGCCCCATCGCGCCGGTCCCGTTTTCGAAGTACCAGTCGGCGGCGGCGCTCGTGACGCCCAGTTGGTAGTTGTAGCGCGAGGTGTTGTCTCCCCCCCATCGAAGCACGGGAGGGTTGGCAGGCGCATCCACGGAATTCACAAATGCGTAAGCATTCATGCCGTAGATATAGGGATTAATGGCATGGGACTGGTTGCCCGCGTCGACGATCAGCGCGGGGCCAGCCCCCGCCGCCGGAGGCGCGAGCGTCACCGTCGCGGCGCCGGATTGGGTGGCATCCCCGGCGGCGGTGGCCGTCACGGTCACCGTGGCCGGGGCAGGATAAGGAGTCTCGTAAAGCCCCGAGGTGCTGATGGAACCCACACTGCCTGTCCAGCCCGAGGGCCCCGCGACCGACCAGTTCACTGAGGTGTTGTAACTGCCCGTCCCGCTCACCGCGGCGCTGAACTGCGTGGTAGTGCCAATCGTGGCCGTCGTCGAGCTGGGAGATACCGTTACTCCGGTGATCGTGGGAGCGGCCGGCGCCGTCTGCGACGAACCTGTGCTGCCGCCGCCTCCGCCGCCACATCCCAACGCCAACCAACACAAAACGGCGCTGACAACCCCTGCCATCACCGATCGCCTGCCACCCATGGTCAGATCTCCCCTTTTTCAAAAACACTCCACCGCGCTCCACTAGCTTCGGCCACGATACGTCAGCATCGATCAAAACACTCGCCCGCAGCGCCGACGATTGAGACCGCTTGCCGTTGCTTTCCCGCTTGCCGTCCAATCGGACACGTCTATTTCGGCGCCAATCCGCGCGGATTCTACCACTCAGAAGATGCATTGCAAGGATCAAGTCCGATTGGCGACAAAAAGGCAGATTCGAGAAACCGTTGCGAGGCCTTCCCTTTCCGCTTCTATACGACGGTCGCGTATCGATGGACAGGCTGCGGTCTTCCGGGGCTGAGACTTTGGATGGCGCCAATCTGGAGTTGAATCTTGTCGCCACACTGAGCCTTCAGGTGCTCTCCGACGGTGAATTGCAGTTCCTCCGGGAACATTTGGACGCGGGCGTTGAAGACCATGGTCGTGGGAGTGGACCCGGAAAGCTGGCCCCGCACGCTTACTTTTCCTTTTGAACTGGTCAGATTGGCACTTAAGGATTGATTGTTCGGGGATACTATCAGCATTTTCATGTGAGCGATCTCGGCCGACTTGCTGGCGAACGTCCGTTGCAGGCCTTCCATCAAGCCCAAGCTCCACGGCCCCCATTCAATGTGCTCTTTGGGGGAAAGAGACGCAGTAGCATTCAGCCAGCCCAGGACCGCTTCGCCTTCGGCGTAGGTGTCATAATCCACTTCCGCAATCGTCTGGCCAACCGGAGATTGCCGCTGCACGCGCTCGAGCCACTGCGCGACGCCTGCCCCTTCGAGAGCCGACATCGCGAGGAGGGGCGTGCGAGGAAACTGATTCCGCAGAACGTCTTCGAGCTTTTCAAATTCTGACACGGCGATTTGATCCGCCTTGTTCAACGCGATGATGTCGGCCTCCTCCAGTTGCTTGCGGAGGATGTATCGCGCGCTGGAATGGAGCGGGTTGAGGGGGCTCTTGTCCAGGGCATCGCGCAGACGCGTGGGGTCAATCAGCACGGTGAAAGGCGCCAAATCGAACTGATCGGCAAGCCTGTCCTTGAGCGGCTGGAGCACCGTGGCGGAAAGGTCCGTGCAACTGCCGACCGGTTCCCCCATGATGATGCCGGGATTAGCCGCTTGAATTAGATCGTTCGCGGTAGCCACCATTTCATCAAACTTGCAACAGAAACAGCCTCCGGCGATTTCGCCAACCGTCCATCCTGCCTGCTGGAAAAGACCGGTGTCCACCAAGCCGGGGGCTTGGTCATTGGTGATCAGCGCAACGCGATGGCCTTCCTGCCGTAGTTGCTCTGCAGCGTGCCAGAGTAGTGTGGTTTTTCCCGTGCCGAGGAATCCACCCACTAGAATCAGTTTCCGTTTTTTCATTACTAGAGATCCTCTCTTAGAAATGCCTGCTGCACCACGTTTGAACGTCATGTTCTCAACGAATGGTGACTCGTTGGGGCACCCCTCGTGGGTGCTCTGCCGGTGGGCACCCACGAGAAGCGCGCCTACGTCCCGATGAGAGTCGAGAACGCGGCGGCAACATTTCCCCCAACCCGGCGGAAGTGCGCCCCGTCCAGCCGTGTGACTCCCCAAAAAACGCTGATCGAAGCCCTGATCGCCAGCGCGAATACGCATGCCACGGTGGACAGTTCGGGATGCTTGCGGACAAAATAAAGGCGGTTCAGGACTTCTTTTTTTCCGAACAAATAGGGGTCAGTGCGGCCAATGGGCGAAGGATAATGGCGGAACCGCGCCTCGGCCAACACCACCAGCTGATACTGTCTGCTAATACTGTAGCTAAAATCTAAATCCTCAAGATAGCTGTAATCCTGATACCACTCATCGAAGCGGTGCTCCGCGAGAACCTGGCGATGGTAGACCACCGCCGTGCTGGGCAGCCACTGCACTTCTTGATTTTGCGCGACGCAGCCGAGCAGGGTTTGAAATCCCGAACGCAGCACCACGCCACCGCGGGCGTCGTACAGGGCCAGGCGCGAGGCGAGGGGCAGCGACTTTAAGCGCGAGGCGAAAACCGGCGTCTGATTTTCCAGGTTGCAGCTCACTCCGCCGAGGCCGGGGGGCGAAGACTGCCAGAAATCCCCGATCGCCGCGAGCGCCTGGGGCTCGAGCACAATGTCGTCGTCCATGAAGCCGATCAACTCAATTTCGCGCGGCACGCATTCGATGCCGCGATTGCGCTTGGCCGACGCCGACCCGCGAGGGAATGTGGTGACCAGGATGTTCAACTGAGGGAACGCGCGCGCTAGCTCGTTCCCTTCCCCGGCCTCGTCGACGATGACCACTTGCGCGGGCAAGCGCGTCTGCGCGGCCACACTGCTGAGCATTTTCCGCAGATCATCGCACCGGCCAACGGTGGCAATGACGATCGCAATTTCGCCGGAAGGAAGTGTCATGAGTTTGTGGGCGCCTGAACCGAGCGATGGAATCGCCCGCATAGCGACGGCTACCGTTCGTAGCGCGGGCGTCTCGCCCGCTGGGGCGAGACGCCCGCGCTACGATCACGCTCGCTGCGCCAGGAATTCCGCCACGACTTTCCGCATGGCGGCCTGGAAATTCTCCACGGAAAAGGCCTGGGAGGTGCGCTGCAAGTGAGCGCGCAGCCGTTCCTCCTCGGCCTCGCTGGCGAGAACGGCCAGAATCTTTTCCACCGCGTCGGCTTCACTCGCGTAGATCAGCGCCGGATCGTTGGCAATCTCGACCTGGCCGCCGCCGTTGGGGACGAACGCCACGCACCCGGCCAGCACCATCTCCGCGACCGCCACCCCGAATGCTTCGCTTTGGCAGGCGTTGATGCCAAAACGGTGCCCCGCCAGCAGCTCCCGCTTCCGATCCCCTTGCACCCAACCTTCCAGGTAGACCCAATCGCGAAATCGCTCGGCCAAGCCGCGGATTGTTTTCGCGTAATCGGAGTTGTCCATCCCACCGAGGATGTGCAAGTGGACATCGTGCCCCCGCTCGCGAACTCGCCGCAGGATTTCAATAACCGAATGTACGCATTTCTCCGCCGAAACCCTTCCCAAGCACACAAACCCTCTTTCCCGTTTTGTCGCGGGGATATGCGGACTATCCACAATGACCGGCGGGTAAACGACCTGGGAATGGACTCCGCATTTTGTCAAAAGCCGGTCAGCGGTCCACGCAGAATTGGCGAGAGTGACGTTCTGCTTCCAAGCTTCGGGATTGCTCGCGGCGATGCGGTCGCCGAATCCCAAGTAGGCGCGGCGCACCCAGGTATCTCCATAAAACCACTTCTTGCGCGTGCGGAAAGTCGGATGCAGATCCAAGCGCCATTCATCCATAAAGGAGAAGTCCGCGATGATTTGCACTCCGGGCTTGCCGAAGCCCATGGGGCCGTAACCACTGATGAGAACCGCAAACTCCGCAGCGACGCGATTGATGTAGCGCTGGAGGAATCGCCACCTCAGGGCGGAAAATCTTGTCGTGCTTCGCAATCCCCACGGCAGCGCCACACGCCGCGTGGAGAAGTCTCCCGGCGAAAGCGACGTTCCATAGTAGGCATTCAGCCGCTCGACGTCGACGTTCCCCATGGAGATCAAAGTCAAGTCATACTCGCGCCTGAGAGCGTCGATGGTCCAAAGGACAGCAGCCTCGGATCCTCCGAAGCCCATCTCGGGGTGAACGAGCGCGACCTTCGCCCGCGAGGTTGTGAGCCGGCCTGTGGTCATCGTCGTCATACTGAACGCTCGAAGCGCTCTGCCCAGGTGCGAACGTAGTTCTTCACCCCCTGAGGCAAAAGCTTGCGCCATGCCGCCCCCGGCAGTTTGGGAACCCGAATCTCCGACACCGGAATCGGCGTATATTCGAAGGGGTCCTGAACGAGAGCTTCCTGAAAGACCAGATCGTGGTCGCGCACGACGCGGTCAAGCGAGAAGCGATCGCGAATCGTTCCGCGAGCGGCAGTCGAAAAATCTCCCAGCTTCTTTCGGTTCCTGGAGAGCTTCTCGATCTCGAGCGAAAAATCCGCAGCGCTTCCCGCCGGGCACAGCATGCCATTCACTCCGTGCTCGACCACGAAATCGGTACCCCCAGCGATTCTGGACACAACGGGGACGCAGCCGCAAGCCATAGCTTCCAGCAGGGCCCAGGAGTGGCCCTCGTAGCGTGACGGCAGAAGCAGCAGATGCGCGCGTTGCAGCAAGGGTATCGATTTCGTCCGCGGCAAGTAACCATGGAACGTCACGCGGTCGGCGAGATTTGCCGAGCCAAACGCTGCGCGCAAGCGGTCGCCGTCGCCGCCCTCGCCGATGATGTCCAAATGGAATTCAACGCCCGACGCCGCAAGCCGGCGGGCGATAAGCGGGAGCAGCATCACACCTTTTTGATTCTCATCAAGCCGGCCGAGGAATGCCAGCCGCAGGCTTCCCTGGAAGTCGCGAACGGCGCCGGGGGTAAATGTTTCAATCTCGACTCCCCCAGGAATGACGGCGCATTTTTCCGGGGGAACCGCCCAATCCCGGATCAAGTCGCTTTGTTGCCGCGGAGTCTCGACAATGATTTTGCTGGTTCGGGAAAGGCATGCGGCGGCCATTGCGTAGCTTCGGCGCGTGATCGTGCCGGAACGGGTGACCAGCTTGACCCGGGCGGGCAAGGCGGGCGCGGCGGCCAGGGTGAACATCTGCTCAGCGCAAAATACCAAATCGATTTTTCGCTCACCCACCCAGCGGACAAATTCCGCCGCGGCCAGGCACACGTTCGGATTGCCGGGCGCCAGGACCTCCAGATCGTCGCCGGCAAATCTCGAATCAACTTTGGCGGATGCCTCGCCCCCCGCTGTAACTCCCAGGATTTCCCAGCCGCGCTCGCGGAGGCCGCCACCCACGACTCGATAGACCGTGGTGACACCACTCAAGACCGGGGAAATGCACCAAGCAATCCTGCCCTTTGACCTTGCGGTCGCGACCATGACGTCACCTGAGGTCCCCTGGCTTCGCGGCAATAACGGGTCGACCTCTCCTATTCTTCCACGGATTGCTGAACTCTAGCGGCCGGCCGGAGTTTCGCCGTCCGAGCCAACGTCGCGCGGATCATGTCTTTTCCACTTTCCACTCACGCCACGGTAGCCGTCAAAGAGGCCGGACGCAATCGCCTGGGCTGCAGCATAGCGGCGATGCAGAATGTTCTTGGCCGCTCTCCCCAACGCGCGGGGAAGGTTGACGACGCGGACAATGAACCTCCCGGCGCGAGATAATTCCCGGGAGAGCAGTAAAGCGTTTCGGTGCGAGTAATAATACTCGCGGCAGTTGTATTTCCCCCCCGAACTGGCTGCTCCCTTATGCCGAACCTCAGCGTCATTCACCCGGATGCAGAAGTATCCGAGTTTTCGCGCCCGCACGGAAATCCCCACATCCTCAAGGTACATGAAGAACCGTTCGTGCAAATACTCGCCATGGGTTAAGTAGAGGGTGCGAAGCATCTCGCTTCGCATCATCATGGCCGATCCATGTGCGGCGATCACTTCCTGATAGTTGTCCCGGGCCGGGAACGAGCCCATTTTTTCTCCGAAAAACCTCTCGAACTGGATTTGCCAGCGGGGAGGAATCCACGGCCTCTCGGGGGTCTTCGCGCCGGCGTTGAAGACGGCAGCCTCAGCGATCCCCGCCTTGGCATTCTCGATGGTCTCGACGAGGCGACCAAGGCAATTGGGCGAAATCATCGCGTCATTATTCAAAAGCAGAACGAAGTCCACTGGCCGATTCCGCGCGAGAGCGTAGTGAATCGTCACGTTGTTGCCGCCGGCGAAACCCAGGTTCTCCTCATTCCGGATCAGGACCATGCGGGCAGGCGATGATGCTTCATTAAGGCACTGCTCTTTCTGTTCGTCGCCGCCGCGGAGAGCCGTTGCGCGGTCGTAGTCGCCCAACACTTTTCCGGCGCCCAGCTTACGTCCGGCCCAATCCTTGATCCGTTCCGTCGAATCGTCCCGCGAGCCATTGTCGGCGACGAGGGCCAGAAAGTTGGGGTAATCAAGTTGCAGGACGGACTCAAGGCACTCGAGCGTGTCGGTCCAGCCATTCCAGTTCAAGATGCTAATCGCCACCAGAGGACGGGACTCTTGCACCGGCTGCTTGTCGATCCCAGACTCTGCATTACCAAGTCGCAATTTTTTGATTTCCTAGGCAAATGCATTTCGTAGCGGCAGGCCTCGTGCCTGCCCAAGAGGGGCGCCACTACGAGGCGCGGTGCGCACCCATATTTTTCAACATGCCATGCGCATAAATGAATATCGCCGCCGCAGCGACAAAGGTCACGAGCGCGGCGGCCCAGATGACGCCGGAGATTCCGAAGGCCTTGGCCATGGCGATCTTCACCACGACGTTGCCGATGGCTTGCAGGACCGACACCACCACCTGAACCTTTAGCTTATTAACCCCGCACAAGAACATGTAGATGGCGTTTCCGGCAACGGTGATGATGGTCCAGGCGGCCATGCCCGCGAGCAAAGGATAAGTCGGCTGAACCTGAGTCCCCACCCAAATGCGCACGATCGGTTTTCCGAACACCGCAAGCGCCAGGGCCACCGGACCGAAGGTCAAAACACTATAACCAAGGGAATGATAAAACGTCGTACGGACCCACTTCACATCTCCGCGGCCCAGCGCTTCTCCATAAGCAGGCCACAGGGGAGCCACGAACATGATGGCGATGGTGGAGAGCAATATAAAGAGGCGCATGGGGACCGCGAATTGTGTAACCGCCGCCGGTCCCAGCACCTGCGTCAGGACAATGTTGTCGAGGGGAATCGTAAA
Source organism: uncultured Acidobacteriota bacterium (assembly GCA_964501985.1). Lineage (GTDB taxonomy): Bacteria > Acidobacteriota > Terriglobia > UBA7540 > UBA7540 > Bog-366. Next base: position 33,280 of record CAZCVY010000007.1, read on the forward strand.
GACGCCGCTCGCCTGAAGAATAAAGAACATGGCGCCTGTACCCATGATGCGTCGAGCCGCGCCCGTATCCCAGTAATGCCACGCGGGGAACAGCGCGGGACGCATCCATCCAAATTCATAGACCCAATTGCCGAAAACCCCTGCGAGTTGACCTCCGAGGATGGCAAGAATCAGCCAAGGCAGCCCGCCGTGCAGGTGGACGGCAACCAGCAAACCAGCCAATCCCGCGAGGCTGCCTAGCGCTGTCCAGAGATTCATCACGAACCCCTCCTGATGCCCCGTCTGCACGCGTTGGACGACGTCCAGAGGCAGGTTGAGGAGGAAGCAAACCAGGAAGACAAAGACCGCCGGCCCGGACTCACGCGCGGCAAGTTCCGAGGAAACGTTGAACACTCGCGGCCAGGGAATGAAAGGGTAAGCCACAGCGAACGCTGCCAGCAGTAGAACCGCCACCCCGCACAAGATGAAGAACGCGCTCGACACGTACTTGTGCACGGCCTCGTCATCCTCGCGGCCGCGGGCGTCGGCAATAGCGTGCAAGAGTCCATTACCGATCCCCAAGTCCGCGAACATCAGGAAGGCAACAATGGAAGTAATGGTCATCCACAGGCCATACCGCTCGGTGCCGAGGTAACGGATGGTCAGGCGCACGGTGATGAGAGAGGTCACGACTGTCACCCCTTTGGCCATCACCGAGGTAAGGGTGGTCAGCCCGGCGCGGCGATATCGCTCCTGCGAGCGGCCTTCCGCCGACGCCGTGTCAAAGGGCTTGAGCCTCATCACGCCCTTCAGAGCACGAGCGCGATCGAGTACTCCCTGCACGCTGAAGAGCCCGGTAAAGGCTCCGCCCACCGACACTTCGGGCGGAAGCGCCTCCGCTGAGGGAGCCAGTGGCGGATCAGAATCGGGCTGCGAGTTTTCTACGAGCGGTTCCGATGACATTACAATTGATACATACTCAACTTAGGCTCTCACAAGTTGTAGCCGATTTTCTCAATTCGCCTTTTTGTCTCTGCATCCAATCCATTGATAAAGTCGTTGAATCGAGGAACTTTTTCCTTAACCGCCAAATAGCCATAGGCCTTGGTGCGCGGAGGGAATAACTCTAAACGGCTCAAATCAAGATCGACCGACATGACTTCCGCGATCTTGGAAAACTCCTTTAACGGGTCAATCATGAAATCCTCCAACCGCAACGCGAGCGTAGCGGATTGGAGATAGAGCTCAGTTTCCTCAACAAATTCGGGAAAAGACAAGAAACGCGGTCCCGGCGCGGACGCGAAAAAGCCGGGGTCGCCTTTCGCAAAGGCCTCGAATTCAGCAAAATTCTGTTCCAAATCGGTACAGACATCGCCGGCGTTCTTATAAGCAACGGAGATACCAATAATCATGGTGTGGGTGCGAAGATAGGTCCGCCACCAAACCCAATTCGTCAGCAACGAATCGAGTGGATGACGATAGACAAAAATCAAATCGGCCAATCCCCATCTGACCGCTTCCAACATACGGCTCGTTACCGCTGGTAACGCCTGTTCGCGGGAAATATACTTCATTGTGGCATGGCCGCTGTAGATCATCGATGTCGGCACGGGATGCAAGCGGATCGCGAGTACACAGTATTTCGCCCTTTCTCCAATGTTGTGCGCCATCAGTTCATAGACATACATGCGTCCGGTTCCGAACAGTCCCACGACATAAGCCGTCCTGTCGTTCCCCAGTCGCGTGATGTACCAACCCCGCTCTACCAAGTGCGCCTGGATGATCGCCGCTTGTTCGCGAAGCGGTCTTCGCTCGAATTTTGCGAGGCGCTCGGGTACCTGCATCCGGCGCCACTTATCCAATAACAATCTCATTTTGTGCGGCATTGGGTCTCTGTCATAGCGCTCGCGGCGCGATTCAAATGTGCCGCCAACCGCCCCCCGGCATGTTCCAAAGTCCAGTAGTTCCGGACCGCTTCCACGCCTCTCGCGCCCATCTCTTCCCGGAGACGATCGTTCTGCAACAATTCGCTGAGAGCTTCAGCAAACATCCCCTCGTCTCGATCTGTCAGAAACCCCGTTTCATTAGGAAGAACTGACTCTCTCACGCCGCCCTCCCGTACCGCAACCACGGGCGTTCCACAAGCCATCGCCTCCAGGGGCGCCAGCCCGAAAGGCTCGAGAATTGCGGCATACACGAAGACCCGTGCCCGGTTATACAAACAAACCAACTCGCTGTCTGCGACGGACTTCTTCACTTCCAGGTCCACACGCAGCGCCGCCGCCATTCGCACCAGATGCTCCTCCCAATCCTTTTTGGTGAAGTTCGAGACGATGACCATCTTCGGCCGTCTCGGTTCATCAATAAGGCTCAGAGATCGAATCGCAAAGTCGAACCCCTTTGGGGGGAGACATGCCCCGACGGACAGGACGAAATTTTCTTTGGGCAAAGCTTGTGGCCGGAAGAGAGCGGTGTCTATGCCCAGATAGGAAACAAACGAGTTGAGTCCGTAGGCCCGCAAAATCGATTCCCGGGAGAAATACGAGTTCGTGAGAATATACTTTGCGTACAACGCACTCGCCCTGTCGATCTTCGGCACCCTACTCTTCAAATAGGCGCGCCAGATTCTCCTGTAGATCGAAACAGGCTGGGGAGTCAGCAGGGACCCCGATAACTCCGCTCCGCCAGCCACAGTCGGTTGCGCGCAGGAGTAGACAGTGGGCTTCTTCAGGTACCGTATCACAAACGGTGTCATCGTGAACTGATCTTGTTCCAAAAACACCACGTCGTAAGCGCCCGCATTGATCGCTTCGGCTATACGCTTCTCGGTCCATTCGAGGTCCGCCAATGACTGAAAGGGCGGCACAACATAGCGAACCGAAGACACGAGCAGACCCAGCGCGGTCCGCGGCACGGGGTAAACCTGAAACCTGTCGACAATCCCCTTCAACGGCAGGTAGTTTTCATTGGCGGTCGACGGGACGTGAACGTCGATCTGATGGCCCCTGTCCTTGAGGTATTTAACCGAGTTGTACAACGCCCTCTTCGCACCACCCGACGGCAAGTTGTGGAAAACGGCTATTCTCACTTTCGCACCACCTCGACCAATCGAAAAACGGACTTCGGTCTTGCAGGTTTCGGCAAGGCCTCTGCGAGTCGGGGCACAACCTCCACAATAAACGTAACGAGTTGAGTTACCTTCTCGGTTACAGACGATTCCGGCTTACTGCAGATACTCGTTCATGTGCCGAATGCGGAGCTAGTCCTTAAATCTTACATAGATGTCACCCGTGCGGTCTTCAGAAGGCAGGCCCGAGACGTACTGAAGCACTGCGTCCTTTTCGCACCACTCGGGCCAAATGAATTCCCAGGACTCACCGAATGTGACATTGAACGTGCAGCCGGAATCAAATACCGGAAGCTGGAGACACTCTTTGGTGAGGTCCGGGGTGATGGCATGGAACTCGAAACTTATCGCTCGCGGCCGGAAGGACATTCCACGTAGAACTTTCACTTCGTAACCCTCGACATCAATTTTGATAAACCGAGGGGTTCCGTACTCATGCTGAATTTGGTCGAGTGTATTAATGTTGGTGGTAATCGCCCCGCTAAACTTGACCGACGGCAATTTTTGCGAGGCTTTCTCCATCCACTCTTCGGAGATTGACGAATCCGCGCTGTTGTTACCAAGGTGCAACACGCACTGGCCTTGCCGTTCGCCCACAGCTTCGCAACGGACGGTAAGCCGATTCCTGCGGCTCATGTATCGGATCCTTTGGCAGCACGCCGGGTTCGGTTCGACTGCCACGACTCGCGCCCCGAGGTTTATGAATGCCTCGGTGTACTCGCCGATGTTCGCTCCTACGTCGAAGACCAAGTCCCCCGGCCCCACAAACTGCCGGTAGAAATTGCGCATGGTCCTTCGGAAACGAAGATAACTCGGCTTACGGACGATTCGATAGACGGTTCGAAGCGGAAGATATGCCCAACTGCCCGAGAGTTGTCTCGACAACATACCCCTGATTTCTGAGGCCGTCACGATGCGTTCTCCTGATATCACCGAGGTGGCTGGGCATTGTCCACCTCCGAAGCACACCCGTATCTGCGCCCGGCAGACTCCCTCGCCGGCCTTCAGGTTCGGCGCGTGTTGAAGTAAAGCTCAGCGCTACCAGGCACAGGGCGAAAGCGCCTAGCGTAGAAGTTTAGGGAGTCAAGTATATTTGATTGGAGCGATTTCGCCCAGTTAGAACTCTCCTCCAGCCTAGCGCTTGATGCCATCTTAGCGGCTCGCCGCTCCTACGTAAAGGCCATCGCGGAGGGAATCGGAGATTCCTTGAAACACCCAGCGGGCGTATCTTCCCACCATCTGAATGTCGTGCTCCTCAAGCACCTTCAAGGCCGCAGAGCGCCACTTGGACCCGGGCCAGGACCAAGTGTAGGCAACGTCAATCCAAGTGGGATCGACAACTTCCGGTTCCCCCAGGAATCCCCAATGTTGCAATTCCTTCACTGTGGCTTGGGAGTACTTGCGGATTTCCCGGGCCGCGGGCTTCAGGCCCCGGCCATAAGCTCTCTCGACATAAATGCTGACGCGATTGTGGGGCGCCCGAGCCGATCTGGGCAGAAAGCTGACATCGACGTTGCTGTAAAAGCCCACGCGGTGGAAGCCCGACTGGCTCGAGGGAAGGTAGACCCAGTGGTCGGGCGGACAATGCGCGCCGCGGATGCCGCCGATATTCAGCACCAATACGGAAGTGTAAGGATCAGCTTCTTCCTCAACCTTGAGCCCTGTCATTTCTATCATGGTGGTGAGCGGAAGGGTGGAAACGAGAGTATCGTAATGGACTTCTTGTTTATCCGCAAAGGCCACCACCTTGCGGCTGATATCGACTGCGGTTACCCGCTTGCCGTAGCGCACGTCAGCACCCTTCACCAAACTCTCGGCCAAGGCGTTCAGGCCGTCGCGAGGGTAGAGGTAACTGGTGTTGTAGCCAATCGGCGGAGTGCCCTCGAAAGCGCCGCGGGTGACCAGCGCTGGATCGATGGGCGATTTGTAAGGGTCCTGCGGGGCAATTCGTTTCCACAGGCCGGCGGTGTAGAGTTCGTGAAACGGACCGAAGAAGAGGGCGGTGAGAGTTGGCCCAAAACTCTGGCCCATCCACTCGGCCATCGTTTGAAATTTTCCCTTGGGGGAAGCCAGGATTTCCACCAGTGCTTTGGCCCGAATCGCCTCACCGAGGTATCCCAGATGGTTTTGCAGCGGATAGGGCACGTAGAGGTTCTGATCCGGAAAGAAGACCGAAGACTTCCGTTCGTACACTCCCACCGGCGTAATTCGGCGAATCAGGCGAAGGATGGCGGGATCGCCGCCGAAGATCCAGTGGCCCCCGCCAATTTCAAACCGGTAGGCTTCCTGATCCGGCGGAGGCTGATGGAGGCGTTCTTCGCTGCCGGGACGAATGTAGTAAGAGGAGCAGATTCCGCCTGGAGAATCCTCAGCTTCGTAAACCGGGAGGCCGGAGGCCCAACCGGCCGCCAATCCTGTAATTCCGCCACCGAGGATGATGGTGGAGGACTCGCTGCTCTTACGCTTGCCAGACATTGATTTGCCCAAGGGCTTGGCCCCAGTGTGCCGGACGTAGTGCGGCCGTAGCGCGGACGTGGCGCGGGCATCTTGCCCGGTGTCGCGGGAGCGTCCCGCTCCCGCCACGGCGCGGGCAGGATGCCCACGCCCCCAGGCTACGTTGGCGAAGTAAACTCGCCGCTACAACCTTAGGGTTTCGCGTGTTTCTTGTGGCGCATCACGTCAACCAGCGAAAGAGCCATAAACTGGGGACCATAGATCATGGCCCGCCGCCACACGGTGCGGGGCTCGTGCAGCAACCGCCAAAACCATTCCAGGCCGGCTCGACTGGCCCAACGCGGCGCGGGAACGACTTTTCCACTATGAAACTTGATCGCCGCCCCTATCGCCACGATCACCGGCGCCTTGAGGCTGTCGCGGTGCGCCACAATCCATCGCTCTTGCTTTGGAAGGCCTAGCGCCACCCACAGGACGTCGGGGTTCGCCTGATTGATCCTGTCAATAATTTGTGCGTCTTCATCGGGAGTGAGCGGGCGGAAGGGCGGCGAGTACGTGCCGATGATTTTTACCCCGGGGTGCTTCTTGCGCAGCCGATCGCTTGCGAGCGCCAGCGTTTCGTCGGTGTCGCCGTAAAAGAAATTCGTATAACCCTTCTGGTGGGAAAGCTCACAGAACGCCGACATCAAATCCGCCCCACGAACCTGATGGGTGGGGCAAGACATCTTCTTGGCCGCAACCCGGGCAGCCCACCGCCCATCGGGAACAGAAAGGTCCGCGGTGTTCAGGATCGCGCGGAAGTCGGAATGTTTGTGGGCTTCCAACGCGCCGTGCGAGCCCGTGACGGCGATCCAGTGGGCCCGGTCGCGCTCGCGGATCCATTGCTCCATGAGGCGCAAGACGTTTTCGACGTCAACGATGTGGACGGGGGCGCCGAGAACGTCGGTGCTGGGCGGGTAGCCATCTTGTTGCGTCAGGGATTGCACTGGCATAGCTGATTTGCACCAACCCGGCGGTGTCGGCGTGGCGGCCGTACGCCGCCTTATGGCGAGATAAACTCGCCGCTACGACTCGAGCCCTCAGGCGGGCTTGGCTACCGCCTCAACGCGCTTTCGCGCGGCGCGCCGTCCACCCAACAGGCGAGGCAGTTTTGCCGATCGCTCTTCCCATTTCCCCGTAAAGGTCACCAGGAAGGAAATAAAGACCAAGCGAAGGTCGAGCCAGAAGCTCTGCCTTTTGATGTAGATAAGGTCGTAGCGGAGTTTCTGGCGGCGATGCACTTCGCTGTGCCCGTAAATCTGAGCGATTCCCGTCAGCCCCGGAGTCACAGCGTGCCGGCGGTCGAATCCGGGAATTTCCACTCGGAACTTCTTCACCAGTTCGGTCCACTCTGGTCTTGGCCCCACAAAACTCATGTCGCCGCAGAAGATGTTCCAGAGCTGCGGCAGCTCATCCATGGCGGTGGCGCGTAGAAGCTTACCCACGCGCGTGATCCTGGGATCGCGTTCTTTGGCGGGAACGACCCCCCACTTCTTATCCGAGTCCGGCACCATGGAACGGAACTTGACGCTTTGGAATTCCTTGCAATCCTTCCCCACCCGAGGTTGGCCATAGAAAATAGGGCCGCCATCCTCGATCTTAATGGCGATGGCAATCGTCGCCCAAATCGGTGAAGAAACAATCAAACCGAGGCCGGAAAGCGAAATGTCGAACAGTCTTTTCAACATAGGTTACAGGTCACAGGCACAACCAGTCTATAGTCTATAGTTCATAGCTGACAGTTGACAGCGTGCGGCGCCCCCGACCACGACCACGCCAAACTCAACGGTGCGGCAAACATCGAGAGTTGCGATTGCGTCATCCGCGAATAGACCCCTCACCCACCGCCTTGCGGTCCCCCCTCTCCCCAAGGGAGAGGGTTGGGATTTTGATTTTTATCCCTCTCCAGGGGGAGAGGGGGGACCGCAAGGCGGTGGGTGAGGGGTCCCTTTCAACCTGATCGACTTTGGAGGAACCCTGCGCCCTCGGCCTTACAAATACCACCTGCCCGCCCACCCTGTGCTCTATAACCCTGTGCCCCGTAAACTGCCCGCTGCCCTTCCACCCCAGTCACCTCTAACCCCTCAAACCTTAATTCCTCAGCCCACCCGGGAGCGTCAGCAACGCTCGAAGCGTTGCCAGCAATGCCCGGTGGTGCCAATCGAATTTCAACTTGCCGTTCAGACGAACCAGAAAATCAGAGGCATTCGCCGCATCAAAAAAGCGATCGATTTGCCCGTCGGTAAACCGGCTGGCAAGTTTCCTCGCAAAGTACCCGACCATCAGTTCGCTGCCGAAGGCTGATCGCCAGTACCGTTCGAACTCACCTAAACTTTGAGCGCTAAAGTTGTTGTTGCGAAAGGCGCGAAGCGCCACATCGGCCACCAATTCAGCGGAAAGCAAGCCGTAATAAATCCCGCCTCCCGTGGTGGTCTTAATGTGTCCGGCAGCTTCTCCGGCGGCGATAACGCGATCCGCGACGCACTTGCCGACGGCGGCCTGCGCAATCGCCTTGCGATCGATCCGGAGGGTGGAAATGTCGGTGTCGGGCGCGATTCTTCGGACCAGCTTGGCGAAATAGGGGTCAGGGTTTTGCTCCGTCATCAGCCCCACCCGCCATCGATTGTTGCCCAAGGGGATTTCCCAACCAAAGGCCCCTGGAGCGACACCTTGACCGACAAAGATGCGCGTGGCATTGCCATGTCCGTTCGGCGGCAGCGCCATTTCCGCTTGGACGGCACGCAGGAATTGCCGGGGGTGCGCCAACCCCAAAGACTGATTGAGGGTACCATTAACTCCGGTCGTGATGATGGCCAACTGCGCCCGGAGGCTGGTTGAGTCCGGCTCCGAAGTGCGGAATCGGATTCCCACCGAATGCTTCTCGACTTGCAGGGAACTCACCCAGCAGCCCAGCTTGAGCTCCACTCCCGCGGCGGTGGCGCGCTCTGCCAATGCACGATTAAACTCAGCTTTATCAATGACCTGTGCGAGCGGGGCGGGCGTCCGGTGCTCCAGCTTTCTTCCCCCGGGCGAGATCGCTTGAATGCATCGAATGTCGGACAAAATCGGCTGAGTGGGGAGATCGAACCGGGCAAAAGCCTCGTCGCCCACCACACCCGAGCAGATGGCCTTCTCGCCAACCCGGCTTTGAGCCTCAAACAGAGCGACGTCCAGTCCCGCTTTCGCCAACAGAAATGCGGCGTGAATGCCTGCCGGACCTGCTCCGATCACGACCACGTCTTTCAAACTGCCTCCGTAACGCCGCCACCTTGGCGGCTCCTGTGCCGACTGGAAGCCGGCGCTACGCCGTCACTTTGGACGGGTCACCCAATCATAATTTATTCCCGGATCGTCAAAGGGAATCCGTCCCTCATCGCTCGGATTATAGGTCCTGTCCATGGCGTACACCAGCAAACTTGATTCGGGTCCCACCACCTTGTAGCCATGGCCAACTCCCGGGGGGATGCGCAATTTCCAGGGCCGCATCGCGCCCACGAAAACGGTGTTCAGCCGCCCGCAAGTTGACGAAGACTCCCGAAGATCATACAAGATGACCTGCAACATGCCGTTAATCGGAGCCCAAAGGTCGGTCTGCTCGAAGTGGTAATGGATCGCCTTGATGACACCCGGATACGATACGGTGAAGGAAACCTGGATTCGGCTCCTCGTTGCTGGGGCGAAATCCCTTGCTATCCCCGGTTCCCCGAACCGAAAAAGCTCCGCAAACGACCCGCGATCATCGGGAAACTGAACAATCGGTTCGATCTCGATCCCCTCGATCAAGTGCGGCGACTGGGGGTTGGTAATGATATGCCCACAACTTTGCTGGGCCTGACTCTTAACCACCAGGCGAGTGCCGTCACGCTCCGCCACTAACCGGAAATTGTGCGCTTTCATGATGATGTGACCTCTCGCTCGACGGGCGCCTTCGCGGGCGCGGGTTCGAGCGGCCCGAATTCGCCGCCGGGCCAGCCTTCCTCAAGATACTGCGCCAAGCCCTGCCTCCAATGTGGAAGCGCTTCCAGCTTGCACTCTGCCAAGCGCCGGTTTTCCAAAACAGAAAACGCCGGCCGGGGCGCTAAACGTCCTGCTTCCCGCGTGCAAATCGGGTGGACGCGAACTTGCGGATGACCTCCCGACTGCACGATGGCTTGAGCGAATTCGAACCAACTACAGTTCCCCGATCCGGTCACGTGGAAGACTCCGTAGACTTGTGCGGCCATCAGTTCTCGGAGCTTTGCGGCCAGGTGGCGGGTATAGGTGGGTGAGCCGCGTTGGTCAGAAACCACGCGCAGGTCGCCGCGCTCCCTCGCCGCTTTCAGAATGGTGGACACAAAGTTCTTGCCGCGTGGCCCGTAAAGCCAGGAAGACCGGACAATGAGGTGCCGCGCGACAAGCGCCTGAACGTGCCTCTCCGCTCGCAACTTCGTGAGCCCGTACGCACTCAGGGGGTTGGGAGCGTCATCTTCCCGGCAGGGCCGATCTCCCCGGCCATCAAACACATAGTCGGTGCTGACGTGAAGCATCGCGGCTCCGGCTTCAGCACACGCTCGCGCCACATTCCGCGTCCCCTGGGAATTCACCCGCTCAGCCATCGCCGGATTGGCCTCGCAGCCGTCAACGTCGGTATAGGCGGCGAGATGGAAAACAAATTCCGGCCGCAGATCGCGAAAGGCGCGCGCGACGGCGGATTCCTGACCGATGTCAAAATCCTTCAGGTCGACCCCGTAGACCTGGTGTTCCGGCTCAAGGCGCGGGAGCAGCACCGATCCCAGCATTCCCAGCGCACCGGTAACGAGAACGCGCACTAGGCCTTTCCTCCCTGGTCGAGAACCTTGGCCAGCGTCGCCTCCCGGCGATCGTAGTGCCTGCGGTAATACGCCCGGTAACCTCGCGCGACAACGTGCCGCACCCAGCCGGAGTTGGCCGAGTACCACTCGACCGTCTGCTTTAATCCATCTTCCAGAGTCGTTTGCGGCCGCCAGGATAGCTCGCGGTTGGCCTTCTCGGTGTCCAAGGCGTACCGGCGATCGTGGCCCGGTCGGTCCTGGACAAAGGTCAGCAGGGATTCCGGCTTGCCCACCAGTCGCAAGATTCGCCGGACGATCTCCAGGTTGGACCATTCGTTACCGGCGCCTAAGTTGTAAATTTCACCTTCGCGGCCCTTGCGCAAAACGGCGTCCAACCCCGCGCAATGATCCTTAACCCAAATCCAGTCACGTACTTGCATTCCGTCACCGTAAACGGGAATGCTCTCCCCCTTCAGGGCGCGCGTCAGCATCAGGGGAATAAATTTTTCCGGGTACTGGTAAGGCCCATAGTTGTTGGTACATCGCGTAATAATAACCGGGAATCGAAAAGTGCGAAAGTGGGCTCGCGCGAGAAGGTCTGCTCCCGCCTTGCTGGCCGCATAAGGGCTATTGGGCGCCAGGGGGGATTCCTCGCTGAACTTCTCGCCGGAGGGAGCGCTGCCGTAAACCTCATCCGTGCTGACCAGGACAAAACGCCTGATTCCGGCCTCGCGGGCGCAATCCAGCAGGCACTGCGTTCCCAAGACGTTGGTCTTGACGAAGGCCGAGCCGTCAAGAATGCTGCGATCCACGTGCGTTTCGGCGGCAAAGTGAACGATCGCGTCGAATCCGCCATCGCTAACAATTCCCTGAACTTTCCGGCGATCACAGATGTCGCCGCGAACAAAGGAATAGCGCTCATCGTTTTCCACATCGCGCAGGGTCTGGAGGTTGCCGGAATACGTCAATTTGTCCAAATTCAGGATCGAATCCTCGGGCTGTCGGGCCAGAATGTAGCGAATGAAACTTGAACCGATAAACCCCGCACCACCAGTGACCAAGAGCTTCATTTCGGACCCTTTTTGTCTGCAATCCTCTTTGCGCCTTACCCCGGAGTGGCAGGGCTTTGCGGAATATTCACAATGCTCCTAGGCGGTCTAATCCCGCCTCCGCAATTCATTTTTTCGCCAAAGACTCCGCCACAAGATTCGTCGCCAAACGCAGAGACTCAAAAGTTCCGGCGTCGGTCCACCAGCCTTCCAAAACGCTGTACGTCAACGTACCTTCCTGCAAGTAGGCGTTGTTCACATCCGTGATCTCGAGTTCGCCTCGGCTGGAAGGCTTAAGCCGATTGACCTTTTCGAATACCGAAGAGTCGTAGAAATAAACACCCGTGACCGCGAATTGACTTGCCGGATGAGCAGGCTTTTCTTCAATGCGAACAATCCGGTCGCCATCTAGAACCGGAACGCCAAACCGCTCCGGATTTGTAACGCCCTTGAGGAGCACGTGAGCGCCTCGTGGTTGATGTTCAAAGTTGTGTGTAGCCTGCTTGATGCTGCCTTCCAAAATGTTGTCACCCAACACGACGCAAATCTTTTCGCCTTCCGCGAAGTCCTCGGCCAGCCGCAGCGCATCGGCGATGCCACCCTCACCTTCCTGGTAGGCGTAATTCAACCGCTTCAGGCCAAAGTCCTTCCCGTTGGCCAGCAAGCGCAGGAAGTCCCCCGCGTTGCGGCCGCCCGTGACGATGAGTATCTGCTGGATCCCCGCACTCACCAAGGTCCGAAGGGGATAATAAATCATCGGCTCATTGTAAACGGGGAGCAGGTGCTTATTGGTGACCTTGGTCAATGGAAACAGCCGGGAGCCCGTCCCCCCGGCCAGGATTATGCCTTTCAAATTGCCTCCCGCAATGCCCTGATCATGTCTGCCTCGCGCCGTCGCCGTCTATTGCTTGTGCTCCACTCATCTGCACTCACGAAAGCCGTCCGTAGGCGTTGTTACCACTCTTGGCCGCTAGTTGATGAACTCGCTAGTTCGGTCCGCGCTGGCCTCCCAAACTATCTTGCGGGGACTTCCCTGAGCCGGGCGCGCGTGCGTGGCTATCGCCAGGCACACGACAAACCACGCAGCATTGGCGGGGACACGCAGGTTGAAATCGACGAAACTATGGAAGAACATTCCCACGGCGCCCACTGCAGCGCCGATCTGAATCCAACCCCAACCATGGTGAAGTCGTCTGCCGATTTGTTCAAACGCGACGTGAACGAAGATCGCCAGTGATACGAGCATGATCACCACTCCCGGTAGTCCAGTTTCCGCGGCAGCTTCGAGAACATCATCATGCGCATGCGTCCAGTAACGGTCCATGGGGGATGTCAGGTAATTGGGGAAAACTGACTCAAAACACCCCACGCCCACGCCGATCCACGGGTTGGCCCGAGCCATGCGCAACGTGTCGACACCGACCAGGTACCGGTCGCCGAGCTTCACTTCTAACGACCCACGAGTTTCGAAAATTGAAAGTGCGCGGGTCCCCACACGCCCTGTACTGACCATCCAGGAGAATACGACTGCGGAAATCAACACAACGCCGCCCAACATCGCGAACAAAGCCGGCGAGGTGCCGCGAGGCCGCTTCCAGATCATGATGGCAGCCCAAACCACTCCCTCTATCAAAAGCACGATCGTGGCCCCTCTCGATCCGCTAATCCAGATGGAAGTTACGACAAGCCCGATCCCGCACCAAGCGAAGAAAAGTATGGGAGGACTCCACGACCTCGAAAGGATATACGCGGCGGAAATAGGGAGAAGCATTTCCATCAGGCCGGCATAATTATTGTGGTTCACATAGGGTCCGAAAGCCGCTCCCGTCACGTGAAAGGTCCCGTAAATTACGCGGAGGTCCCCCCCCCAATACAATTGGACCAAGCCCTCGATGCACATGGCGAGCGCCAAGAGGTAAGCGATCAACCCGAGCCCTTCCAGTGCCCGGCCGTTTTCGCGCTGGGCGTTTAGAAGCTGACCCGCCAGAAAGAAGAAAACAAAATTGGTTACAATCTTCAGGACCGCCTCACGCGTTGCCACATGGTCAACGCTCAGACGCGCCTCCAACTGCAGGACAGCCACGACGAGAAATGCCAGGAAGGGCCAATAAAGGGGGGACCAGCTAATCTTGAGAACGCCGCGTTGGGCGCAACCAAGTGCCCATACGACCAATATGAGCAACGACAAAACCATCAGGGTGCCCCATGCCCATGACTGTACGGCCCCGAAAGCCCACGGCGCCGCGCAAATCGTGGCGATAAGAAGAACTCGAGCGATGGCATGAAACGGCGATGAGAGCCAGCCACCCGTCCGCGAGGAGGATTCGCGGAGGCGAGCGGGCGACCTCGACAAGGTGGGAATTGTCACCGGGTCCTCGCTTGGCTCACTGCCAATTGCGGGTCTTCCGCAGTCCGAAGGGTAACCTCGTCGAGCCAGACGGTGCCGGTTATGTCGGCATGAGACACCTGATCTAGCGGCCGCCAAAATGAAATCTTTACTGCCTGGGTCTGTACTTCCGTCGTAAATATGACCTCGACCGGATGCCACTCCGTCGATCCTAACGTCGGATCGCTAGTCCGAACAGCACAATTTTCACAGCCCATCTCCAGAACTCGGAGGCGCGGTCCGCTCGCGGAGGTTACGTTGTCGGATCGCACATATGCCGTTAGCTGATATCGCGTATTCGGTTTTACGAGCACAACCTGGTTCACTAAGTCATAATCTACGTTTCGCCCAACGACGAATTTAATTTGGAGGCACTTCGCGCCCTTGTAAGCGGAAGAATCAGAATAATCGATATCCAAATCCGGGGCTTCGCTGGTCCGCCAGTCAAAGCCGGTGTTAAGGGGCGGCGATTCAAACCCCCCGTCATAAAGTAAAGTGCCGGTTTCTGAGGGTTGAGTCGGCGGTATGACTCCAGCATGCTCAAGGTCACTCCAAACGATGCTGGCATCCTGGATTTGATTATGGTCGATGAGAAAATCGAGGAATGGCGTCACCATCGACAAGTCCGGAGAGCGCTCAGGCCCCGAGATCATTTGCCCCCAAATCCGCATAGCGTTTTCGTAATCGGCACTGGAGCTTAAAAACATCAGGAAGGCGAATCTCCCTGAGGCGTCTTTCCCCTGGGGAATAACCCCCTTGTAGACTGCTTGCGGGTCACGCGTCGCGCGCAGGCACACACGAATCGTTGCTTCAAGATAAGCCGGGTCCATAGCCAGGAGTCTGCGAAAGTAAGGGAATGCCTTTTCCGCGCGATTCGTCAACAAGTAATGATTCCCGGTGGTCCACTGAACAGATGGGGCCATGGGGTTGAGGGCCAAGACACGATTGAAGGCCTCATCCGAACATTGCAAGTCGCCGGCAAAATCGCAGGACGCCCCCAAATCGCGCCAATAATCCCAGCGGCGGGGGTTGAGAGCGAGAGCTTGCCGCAAATATTTCACCGACTCGGTCATGTCGCTATCGGTGGGGCTGGAGGAGTAAACATATCCCAGGCGATGGATCAAGTCGGCATTATTCGGATCCTGGGTTATCGCCTTCTGGATGTCAGGGATGGAAACGGTTTCAGTCTGGTATGTAACTCGCGCCACGACAATCGCTATGTGAGACAGCCACACACTGCCGGCGATAATCGGCGCCAGGAAGAGAGCGGTTCGCCACGCCGGGTGGAGGGACCACTCGAAAATGTGATTGGGACTACTCCAGAGCGCAGATTTCTTACCAGCAGGATTAGGGTTGGGGAATTGGCTCATTTCGTGAATGATCCTGGAACCGGCGAAAAACGCATAGGGGCGAACCCCACCCAGCCGCGACTGGAAAGAATGCACTTTCATTCGCCCGCTCGCTCAGAATGTTCATGCTCCGCGGGGTGAATCTTTGGACCTTGAACGGCCTCCTCCTGACGAATGCGAGGGATTCGACACTGCGATCTCATCGTAGTAGCCCTGGTGATAGGGGCCATAGTAAGACCCATAGTAAGTGTCGAAGCGCATGTCGACCTTATTGAGCACCATCCCCAGGACGCGCGACCCG
Source organism: uncultured Acidobacteriota bacterium (assembly GCA_964501985.1). Classification (GTDB taxonomy): domain Bacteria; phylum Acidobacteriota; class Terriglobia; order UBA7540; family UBA7540; genus Bog-366. Next base: position 48,754 of record CAZCVY010000007.1, read on the forward strand.
GCGTTGTCAAGGATGCGATGTGCCCGCGCAAGCGCTCCCCGCGCCGTCGTCCCACTGGCAACCACCAGAATAACTCCGTCCACCATAGCCGATAAAATCACCGCATCCGTAACCAGAAGCAGGGGCGGGGAGTCGATAATAATCTGTGTGAATCGCTTCGTGAGGTCTTTTAACGTCGCGTCCATCATGAGCGAAGAGAGCAGTTCCGCGGGATCGGGAGGGCGCGGACCCGCCGGCAAGACCCACAGATTCTGGACGCGCTCATATTGGACCAGAACCTCATCCAGAGAGTGGGCACCGGTCAGATAGCTGCTCAACCCTTTCTCATTGGCAACGCCCAAGGTTTTCGCCACGGAAGGCCGACGCAAGTCAGCATCAACAATCAATACGGGACCACTCCTTTGGGCGAACGACATGGCCAAGTTGCAGGCGGTAGAAGTTTTACCTTCCCCCACCTGCGCGCTGGTCACGAGCAATGTCTGTGGCGGGCGTGGGGCCGTGGAAAGCAAAACTGAAGTTCGAAGACTTCGGAACGATTCTGCCATCGGCGAGGACGGTCGCTTCAGCACCACTAATCCCACTCCGTTCGGTCCGGCCGCGGTGAGAGGATTGACCCCTTCCATCTGCTTTCGCCTGCGCCCATCGGTTTCCGCGGGAATGACTGCCAGAGCCGGAGCGTTCACCAGCCGCTCCGCTTCTTCGGTGGTCCGCACCGAGGTGTCAAGAGCTTCCTGTACGAAGGCCAGGGTGATTCCCAGAATCAAACCCACCATCAAGCCCGCGGCCATGTTGCGGCGCCGGTTCGGGCGAATGGGCTTCGCCGGCGGAGTCGCTTGATCGATGATGTGGACATTGGTGGCCTGCATACTGGCCGAAAGCGTGGCATCCTTCAAGCGCTGCAAGAGGCTCTCATAGAGCTGCTGGTTGATTTCGAAATCCCGCTTCAGAATATTGTGTTCGATCATGCGCTGATTGACCGCGCTCACATCCTCCTTGGCCTTCGCCATAGCATCACCCAGAAGCTTTTCCCGGCTGAGGGCTGCCAAGTAATCATTGTGAACCTTCTCGACCGCTTGCTTGCGCGCACTTTCCATCAGTGTTTGCAGTTGCGTGAGCTGGTCACGCAGGCGGACCACCTTAGGAAAGTTAGGCCCGAATTGACCCTGAGCATCAGCATAGGTCGCCTTGAGGTCGTTGTATTTCTCCTCCAGACGTAAGAGGACGTCGTCCTGCATCAGGATCCCAACCTGCCCTTCATTGCCCCTAGCGAGCTCGTAAAGAGATTCCTTCTGGACGCGATCACTCATGGCCTGGGTGACGTCTTTGCTCAGTTGCTCCAACCTTTCATCATTGATGGTCTGCTTGTCGCCCACATTGACGATCAGGTTCTGGCGCTCATAATCCACCAAAGCCTGCTGGGACCTCTCCACCTTCATTTTCAAATCTTCAAGCTGTCTCTCCATGCCGCTGGAAGCGCGTTGAGTGAAGTCGTAGCGCTCCTGGAAATTGAAATCCCGGAAGTTGCTGATTAAGTGATTGACCACGTCCGCTGCCATGTCGGGATTTCCGCATTCGTAACTAACTGCGAGAATCGTGCTATCTTTCAACGGCTCAACGTTAAGCCCATCCTTAAACTCCGCGATCAACGCCGTCTTGCGTGCGCTAAGGATGCGCGCCGACGATTGTCCCGGAACCTTAGCCCGTCTTATCACCGTTGCATCGTGGTCAAGACCCAGTTGTTGAATGGTTGTCCACGCCAGATTATCGCTCTGCAGAACTTGCATCTCGGTGGTTAGATACGAAATATCCCCCACCGGAGCTTGGCGGTAAACGTCCGCAATGGATTGAAGTTGGGGGTAGTCCGTTTCCACTTCCATCGTCGCCGTGGCACGGAACACAGGCGCCATTTTGAAGGTGTATATCCCGGTCAGCGCTAAGACGAGCAGGGTGGCAGTAACGATGGTGACGATGCGCTTGACGATGATGTGCCAGAAAGCGGCGAAAGTGAAATGGGTTTCACTCCCTTGTGCTTCCAGTTCCAAGGTCGCGGGCGAGATGCTGCTGATGCGTTGCGGCAGAGGGCGTTCAATGGGCGATAATGATTCGTTGTCAGACACCTTCAGGCTCCCCTCGGAAAATCCATTTTGGTAATTCTTCGATCCCTGGCAACACTCAGTGATATATGGCGAGCGCCGGGCCGGCAGTCGTCGCTACCCCCACGACAGAATTGACGGTCGTGTGCCAAGCCTTGAGACGACCGCTTTCGGGCACATAAAGGATATCATCGGGCCTCAGTTGCACATCAGCGATCTGCCCTTTCACCATGGCCTTGTAATTGACCGCTATCTCGTTCCGCTTTTCGCCCGGTCCCGCCGGGTCACGGCGCAGGATCGAAATCCGCGCCTTCTTTGCAATGTTGGTCACATCGCCGGCCAGGGCCAGTCCTTTAAGCACGGTAAGGTGCTGCCGGGTTTCGCTTAACACGTATCCCCCAGGCCGATTGACCGCTCCCATAATATAAATGAGCGACGCCCGCTGCACTGTTACCCGATCTCCGGGATAAAGCAGAATGTTGGACTTGCCGGCGCCCGTCTGAGTCAGGTCGCGAATGTCCAAAGTGAACGATTGACCATTGGCGGAGGGGTTGACCGTGCCCTCTTTGGCGCTCTCGTCCAGGTCGGCACGGCGGCCAATCTCTCCCCGTGTGATGATTGCATCGTTCCCGGCGTCAGGGGCCAAGCCCCCGGCCTTTACCAGGATGTCAAGCAGTCTGGTCGGGCCAAAAACCGCATAGGCTTGGGCAGTTCTCACTTCCCCCGAAACGAGCACCGTATTCAACCTGGTTTCTTTAAGCGACACGGACACTTGCGCGTTGTTGATCATGCCGGCTTCGTGAAACTTTGTGGCAATTAGGCGAGAGAGTTGATCAAGGGTTTCCCCCGCAGCGGGAATCGGTTCAGGCAGCAGAGGCAGAGTCAAAAAGCCATTGGAACTCACCCGGTAGGTGCGGGTAACTTCGGGCACGTCCAGGACATTGACGTCCAGTAAGTCTTCCGGGCTCACAGTATACTCGTTGGTTTGCGCCCTCGGGCCAATCGAGTGTGCCGCCAGCGCGTCGGATTGCTTCATCGCTTCCACTGCAGCGACCGTTGGAGCGGCCGTCGGTTGCTGGGCCCACGACGAGGTTAAACCAGCAAGGAGTAACACCGCGCCCCCCCAGACTCTTGCCTTCACCGTGATGCATCCTTCATTACAAACCCGTGCCCTTCTGCTGACCATCGGCCCACCCCACTCCCAACCCTCCTCGTCCACGCTTCAGTTCGAGTTGGGCTCACTCACATGCCGCCGCTCGCACGATCTCCAACCCAGACTTGTGGTAGAAGTCGAGAAAGGTTTCTTGTATCTCCGTAAGCAAAGTCCCGAACTGCGCTGTCGAGCCTTAAGAGCCTTGAGTCTTCCCTGTTGATTCTGAGCCGCCTGAAAAGAGCCCTACCCCGAACCCGGCAGATGTGAGTGAATTCTGCCTCGGCCATCATTACGCGATGCGCTTCCTATGCCTTTTTGAGCTAATAATAATAAGATGACACCCTAATGTGTTCGTGGGTACTAGATCTTGCTAGTGCCAACAGGATCATTAAAGTTGCACTGCGGCTCGGACGCAGTTTAACGATTGAGTTCCGGCAAGCTTCACAATCAGATTTCGTCGAGTTTCAGTATAAGTCCACGCCATCCTGATGTCAACAATGGGCCGCTGGATTCCAGGTTCCCGTCAAAGTCCGCAAAGTCGCCCGAAAGGGAACAAGCTAACTAGCCGTCGGTGAAACCGATGGACAACGGGGGGCGAGATCGTCGACTCCGCCGGGGTCAAATATCCCTTTCGATGGGGTGCACCTGTGGCGAATGACCTTCGCCCGCCGGGCCGCACCCTACCTCGATCTTGACGTGGCCCCGACGGTCGCCCTCCCGGCGCAAACGTCCGCTTGCGGGGTCGCACTTCCAAGTCTACCGGGATTGGCGCAGACGCCGTTGTCTCATTCGGACCTCGGCGTACCTGCCCTTCCCCCAAGTTGCTTATGTTTCATACACTTATTGGGATATGCGAAATATACGCGAAATAATCAAGCTGTAAGACCATTATTTTCTTCAAGTTATTGGGATAGCGGGGATAAAGCGGAAAAGTGGTGACTTTTTGAGGTCAAAAATCGATGTAACTGGGTTTGCTTTCTGCAATTAATCGGCAATTAGTCGGCTATTTTGTATAACTCGTTTGTTTTCATACACTCATTGGGATGATCCGTTTTGTCCGATATTTTTCCGTTTGTTTTCATCAACTTATTGGGAGCAACCTTCATTTTTGATGTTTTTTTATTTTCGTGAGTGGGCTTGGTTGGCATCGATAAAATGTCGCTTTGTACGGCTTTCGAAGGGGTCAATTCGTCCCTTCCTCTCGTGACTTCCAGTCCGCTGGAGCGACTTTCCCCACCCCGCCGCGGGTGCGCGATCCGACTCGACCGACTTCTAGGCGAGCAATTTGGTCTCCAAACCAAACCTAGCGTCGAGATCGACGGAACTGCCCGATCGTCAACGGAAAAAGTGGGGTGTTCCTATTTCTTCTCCGCCCTGGCTGCTTTCACCTCCATTTCGCTGGGCCTGAGGACACTTCGCGGACTTTGAGGTGGGCCTGCTCTGGCTCGATGGAAGCATTCTTATGACCGTCGCCTTGACACCGCGCTTCTAAACCGATTACGATCAAAATATAAAATATGACCGACAAATCGAGTCCGCAAACCAAAAACCCTTCTGATGCTGCCATCACGGTCCTGGGCTTAGGCCATATCGGGCTCCCAACCGCCTTGGGTCTAGCCGAGTTGGGACATCGAGTAATCGGCGCTGATGACGATAAAAGCAAAGTCGGCCTGATCCGGGGTGGCGATCCTATTTTTTTCGAGCCCGGCCTCGGCGAACTCTTAACCAAACACCTCCAAAGCGGTAGGTTTCAGCCGGTGGATGATGTCGAAGCCGCCGTGCGGGCCGGCTCAATTATCTTCATCTGTGTCGGTACCCCCCAAAAGAGCAGCGGCCAAGCCGATCTTGGTCAAGTGGAAGCTGTGGCAAGGTTGGTAGCACGCAATTTGAACGGTTACAAGCTCATCATCGAAAAGAGTACCGTCCCGGCCATAACCGCCCAGTGGTTAAAGCGGACAATCGTGCGCTATAACCTCGCGAAGCCGTCCCCGGCGACAGGCCAGCCCGACGATGGCCAGGCTTCCGCGACACCACCCGATTTCGATGTCGCCTCCAATCCGGAGTTCCTTCGCGAGGGCAGGGCCGTTGAAGATTTCTTCCATCCCGACCGCATCGTGTGCGGTGTAGAATCCGAGCGCGCTCGCGAGATCCTGACGAACCTTTACCAACCGCTTCAGCGTCCCCTGGTGGTGACGAACATCAGCACCGCCGAGTTGATCAAACACGCCGCCAACGCCTTTCTTTCCACCAAGATTTCATTCATTAACATGGTGTCGGACCTGTGTGAGAAGGTGGGCGCCGACGTCACCGCAGTCACCCGCGGGATCGGCCTGGATTCGCGCATCGGGCCGCAGTTTCTCGACGCCGGCATTGGCTACGGCGGCTACTGCTTTCCCAAGGACCTCCGCGCCTTCATCTACTTGGCGGAAGAGCACGGGGTGGATTTCTCCCTTCTGCAAGAGGTGGAACGCATCAACAAACGGCGTGTCGACATTTTCATTCGTAAGGTCCACCAGGCTCTTTGGACCTTGCGCGGGAAAACCCTCGGCGTTCTCGGCTTGGCATTCAAGGCGGGCACTGACGATATTCGCGAAGCCGTCAGCCTGCGGATTATTCAAACCTTGCTCGATGAGGGCAGCATTCTGCGCCTCTACGATCCACAAGCCATGCCCAACACGCAGCGAGTGCTTCCGGCCTCGGCCGGACAACTCACCTACGCCACATCCGCCTATGATGCGGTCAAAGGCGCCCAAGCCCTGCTGCTCCTGACCGAGTGGGAAGAGTTTCGCCAGTTGGACCTCGCGCGGGTGCGCGACCTCATGGAAGTGCCGGTTCTGGTGGACGGCCGAAACCTCTTCGACCCCGAGACCCTCCGCCAGGCCGGCTTCGAGTACATATCGCTGGGCCGCGACGGGGCAAGACCCGCCGACCATCGCGTCGCAACGGGAAAGCTCACGGCATGATGCGGATCTTTTCCGGCACGTAAATCACGGTTCTTGATATGTCGAATTCTTCATCGCAAGGGAATCTGAGACCGCTGAGCATGGTCACCGGCGGGGCAGGTTTCCTGGGCTCCCACCTCTCGGACCGCCTCTTGGCGGAGGGCCACGATGTCATCTGTCTTGATAATCTCATTACCGGCCGCCGCGAGAATATCCAGCACCTTCTAGACCACCCGCATTTCCGCTTCGTGCTTCACGACATCACCCAGCCGATCGACTTGCCTGCGCTGCTGGCCAAATCCCCAGGACAAACCTCCTTCGCCGACCGCCCCTTGAATTACCTTTTGCATTTTGCCTCCCCGGCTAGCCCTAAAGACTACGCTCGACATCCGATTCACACCCTCAAGGTGGGAGCGCTCGGGACGTTTCACGCGCTGGGGTTGGCGAAAGCGCACGGGAGCGTCTTCCTGCTGGCCTCGACTTCGGAGATTTACGGCGATCCGGAGATCAGCCCGCAGCCCGAGAAGTACTGGGGGCACGTCAATCCCATTGGCCCGCGCAGCGTTTATGACGAAGCCAAGCGCTTCGCCGAGGCCATCAGCATGGCTTACCATCGCGAGCATGCCGTCAAGGTGCGGATCGTTCGCATCTTCAACACCTACGGCGAACGCATGCGCCTCGAGGACGGCCGCGCCCTCCCGAGTTTCATGGTCCAGGCGCTGCTGGGCAAACCCTTGACCGTGTATGGCAAGGGAAACCAGACCCGCAGCTTGTGTTATGTGAGCGATCTGGTGGAAGGCCTCTACCGGCTCCTAACATCGGACCAGACTGGACCGATTAATCTGGGGAACCCCGAAGAGGTGTCCATCCTGCAACTCGCCGAGGCCATCATTCGCGCTACGGGAAGCCAGAGCTCAATTGTCTATGAACCCCTGCCGGAAGACGACCCTCAACGCCGCCAACCGGATATCACTGCGGCCCGGGAAAAACTCGGGTGGGGGCCGCGCGTTAGTTTGGAAAACGGCTTGGCCAAAACGCTCCCCTATTTCCAGTTCTCACTTCAGAATCTGCCCACGGCCGCCGACCCCGCAGATCTTGACCCCCAGTAGGAAAAAGGCAGCGGACTGCCAGCACCGCTGGCAAATCCGTTCGAGTGCGAATCCTCGCCCTGATGGCCGGCCGCCTGTTCAGGCTGCCCGGTATTCGCTGCCCCTGGCGTTCCTCTTCTTTTCGATAGCAATCGCCTGAATATTCGGAGGATTCAGGATAATCGTCCGCGACGCCGCCGGTGGGATAATTTACGGCTGCAAGTAAACGGGGCTGGAAAATACCTGAGGATCATATTGTTTCCCGTATTTATTAAGGTGGGCCGTAGCTCCTTCATCCGATTCTTGTAAGTGGGTGCTGCCCAGCGACGTCGCCACTTCGCCCACCGTGACCTGCCGTGAGAGTTCTTTGAGGACCTCGGGAGGGCAATGCTCTTCCCAAAGATTCAATTGATATCGGCCTGTGGGTACGTGGGGAATCGTGATTTCGCCGCGGGCGTCGGAAACGGCAAAGTACGGCGTGTCAACCACCACAACCACCGCGCTCATTTGAGGATGGATGTTGCAAAAGATATAGCAGATCCCCGCGCGATCGAAGTGGACTCCACGAGTTGACCCCGCTTCGTACAGGCCGAGGTCAAACCTCTTGCCGTTGAAAAGAGAAAAGACATTATGAAAGAATGGGTCGCGATTGGGGAACTCCACAAGCGAACCAACTTGGACCGCCAGGACGTGAGGATTAAAGACCTTGTTTTTCTGAATCAACATGGGGTGCATCGATTCACTCTGGGCGTTCGGGCGAGACACAGCTTGATCCGTGAGCGGATTGAGCCAGAAGACAACGCTTGCGTCGCGACTTGAGCGCGCCGCGCCGTTTGCAGCCGCAACGCTGACCTGACCGGTGACTTGGCCCGCACAAGCGGATGCCGCGGGGGTTACCCACAAGAACAGGGTCGCAAGGAAACGAACTGTCCTTTTTTCAAACCTCATTGGTTGTGTCCATCTCCCAAGCAGGTGGCAGGAATAAACCATCTACGGAAGCGTAGCACCCGCCTCAGAATGATTTATCCCTCTTTGGGCGCCGCTTAGAACAATACCCCCATACTGAGATTTAGAGTGCCGGCTGTGTTCTTGCCGTCAGTTGTTTGTAGGGTATCCAAGTACCGATACTCGAGCGCGAAGAGCAAATCACTGCGTGGCCGGAAGATTATATTGATCATGGAGCTCTGGTTCTTCGCGAATGGAGTATACCCATAACCCGCCGGGGTAAATGAGTATTCCAGGTCGCGTGCAAACGGGCTATCCTGCCCGTAGGCAGTGTTAAACTCGATCGTTTGGGTGGCTCTGAATTTTAATTGGGTCCATCCGCCCACTGTGTTTAGCCCCACCAAGTCGGAAGTAGGATTCGACTCCGGCCCATCAAAAAGGACGCTCGTGCCTTGGGCAGCCCCCAGCCCTCCCAGAGCGCGGCCCCGATAAAACTCCCCCGACAGGGCGAAACGGTTTCCCAAAGGAGCGTTCCAATCGGCTGTGCCTGCCCAGGCATCCACAGTTCGGCCCGCTCCATAGTTTTGGCGGCTGTAATATCCGCCGATTCCCAATGTCATTGCGTGGTCCCCAACGCCATGCATCCAGGCCACACGCGACCCCGCCGCCGGTATGCGCGATTGCTCACCGCCACTAGGCGTCCGATAAAACTGTGAGGTGGGCGGCTCACCCGATAGGGGATCGAGGACCCCGCCTTGCAAGAACAGGCCATTCATATCAGAGAGTTTGAACCGATGCTCCACCCTTACCTGCGGAGTCCAGGTCCAGAGATTGCCTGCATCGGCGAACTCGGGGTATCCCAAAGAGGCGAAAGAAGTCGGCGAGAGGGGCGAAAAGAACGGAGCATCCTGCCCTCCCACAATCGAAGTTTGCGCCCAATCCAAGCGCATAGTGGCTGTGCGCAGGCGAACCACATTGTCTGCGACGCCGTTCGGAACATAGGAGTATCCCCCCATGAAATCAAAGTTCACACTTCCGCTCACCTGTGCTCCCGCGAGATTGGGGCCGTAGGCATCCAAGCCGATCTCGGATTGCCGCACCGTAGCCCCCACGCTGCCGCTGGTGCCATCCGCGGCCCGTGGCAACGCCAGATTCGGTACGTCCTGATTGTCGACGGTGCCGCTATTCCCGAATAGGTTGAAGAGTGCAATGCCGCTTAGCTTCACCCGGTACTTGGATGCGCTTTCAACTTTGGTTTGGTGCTGCTCGTCAACCTTGGCCTGCAACAACTGCTGGTCCTCCTCGATGCGGTCCAGTCTTGCCTCGGTCGGCGCCTCCACCGTTGCTGGTGAGGGCGATGGTGGTTCTTGTATTGCCGCGTGCGCTGCGGGAACGCTCAACGCGCCGCTCCCCGCGGTGCTTGCGGTAGAGGTTGTCATCTTTTCGATCGCCCCGTGCAACTCTACGCGAAGATCGCGCGTTTCCTGGCGGGATTGGGAAACCTCGGCGCGTAGTTCCCGAATCGTGTCATTGAGCTCCTTCACCTGCCCCGCCAAGGATTGCACAGCGTCTTCCAGTGTGGTTCCCGTCGCGGGCGGCGATGCGGGTGCCTGTCCGAGCGCGGGGAGGCTGAACAACAACGTCCCGAGCACGGTGACTCCTGCTGCTAATCGGTGTGCACGTGTGATTCTAACCATGGGAACCCCCCTTGCAGCGTAGCTCTCGTCCCGCCCGCGCCCTGGAGGGCGGAAGCCTACCGGGAACTCGGGTATTCGCGATCTTCTTCGCCAATCACCCGAACCCGAATTATCCGTTGGTTTTGAATCCCAGTGTAATGCAATTCGCACCCTCTCCGGGAAAGGACTTTTCAGTTCGAGCGTGGATCGCGCGGGGAAATCGAGCGTGCCTATTCTTCATTCAATGGCGTCAGACCGGCTTTCCTCCGATCGAGGAAAAGCGAGCAGACGCACCGTTGGCAAATCGGGTCGTTGGGAATATCAAGCTGGCTCCGAAACTGCACGGCGGCTTCACTGTTCAGGATGTCCTCTAGGGTCCCGTCTCGAATGTTGCCAAAGGTGCGATGGAAGAAGCACGGGCGAACTGAACCGTCGGATTCGATCACTGTGGAAACCCAGGGGGCGTTGCAACGGGGGAATCCATTGTGGATATTCCGCAAAGACCCATTACTGCGCGAACCAATAAGACGCAGCTTTTCCGGGCTCTCGCGGATAAAACCCGACTTGATGCTTTCTTTGCAATCAGTTATGAGCTGCTCGATCTCGTCCGTCAACCTGCCGAGCTCATTCTGGTCCAAGGCGACGGTGGTGGCTGCGCCTTCAGCCCATTCGACCGAATGATTGAAGCCTCCTGACGAAATATCGGCGGTCAGGAAAGAAATTGAGTCCAAGCCCAACTCACGTGCCGACTCAACGGCAGACCGCAGGTGGCGGCAGTTCTGCTTCTGCACAGTACATCGGCCGTGAATTGGGATGGAGGCACGCTGTTGCCGAACAGTGCGAATCCCACGCGCCAGCCGCTCATAGGCATTGGGTACGCCGCGGATGCGGTCGTGAATCTCGCGGGGGCCGTCGAGGGAAACAATGATGTCGTCCATGCACTCAGCCACCTGAGCGGCGTGCCGTTCAAGAATCAAACCGGCGGTAAGCAGTGTCGCGCGGATTCCTTCGCGGCGAATCACACGGGCGAGCGCGTACAAATCCGAGTGCATCAGAGGCTCGCCGCCTGAAAAGACCACCCAGCGTACCTTGAGTGTCCGCAGGCTGGCCATATGCGGCGCCAAATCTTCGGCGGTAATCTCGCGGACCTGCCGAATCCTCCAGATGTCGCACATCACGCACCGGCAATTGCAACGGCTGTGGGGCATGAGCACCAGAATGGGGAGTTCACGAATGACGTGAGGGTTGGGAGTGGCCTCCGTGACGGCTTGAATGTCGACAATTCCAGCGCTCATACCTCCACCCTCTCGAACACCACCACAACGTGATCCGCCAAT
>CAZCVY010000007.1:60087-65514 GCA_964501985.1 uncultured Acidobacteriota bacterium
TTCCAGCGCTCATACCTCCACCCTCTCGAACACCACCACAACGTGATCCGCCAATCCGCGAAGGCCCGGGCATCGGCCGAGAAGGGGATCGATCTTAGCGGCCAATTTAAACAGCCGGGGAAACCTCACCGCCCAGTGCTCCAGGTACGATGGCGGCACGGCGACGCCCGTGCCCTTCCAGCTCACCAGGCGAAAGTACGGCCAGAAGCACCGCCGCAGCGATCCGACGGAAGGATAGCGGACCAGCACGCTGTGTCCGGGCGCCAGATTCGCGACGATGCCTCTATTCTGAAGCCTCCGAAAGACTTTCTTGAGGTCACCTCGAAGGGTGTACCAGAGCATTTCCCAAAGGCAGCATCGCCCAAATAAGCAAAGAATCGCCTTGCCGCCCGGCCTTACGAGTTGCGCCAAGTCATGGGCGACGCCGGCCAAATCCGCCACGCAATTCAAGCCGGCGAAATTCGACAGCACGCCGTCGAACACGCCCTCCTCCTCGAGTTGGCCGAGTTGCTCAATTTCGAGCGTCCTGAACTCGACGCGACTCCTCCGCGCGGACGCTTGCAACCGCCGCCGCGCCAGGGCCACCATTTCCTTCGAGGCATCGCACGCGAGCACCTGAATTCCCCGGGCAGCAAGGTGCAGCGCGTCGACTCCCGTGCCGCAATTGATCTCTAAAATCCGTTGCCCGGGCTGAAACCAGAGGTCCATTTCCCGCCAAACCGACTCGCGCTGGGCCCTGCCGATGAGAGAATCCGTGAAGCGGGCGTCGTACTCACACGCCACCGCATCGAATGGCGCGGCCATGCGCGTTGGAGATTGCCAAGCGAAGGCCATCAACCTTCACGCCTCCACTTCTTCCGCGGCCGCCTTCATTCCCTGATGCGCCTGCTCAATTCTCTGGCGCAATTCGGCTATGAGTAAATCATCGCCAGTGACGTTTGCATTCATCAGCCGATCGAGTTCGACTTCCGCCCGCAGGAGGCGATCGACGCTCTGGTAATATCGGCGGGAGTGCCTGCCGCGGATTTGAAAATCCCGGTCGGAGCTCTCCGCCCAGATCTTGGGATTCACCACGCGGTCCCCCACGGACTGGAAGTAAGCAGTCCCGCGGATGGGATACGCGACGGTCGTCAGGAAGATGTCGGGGCTAGATGTCTTGACGTGCTGAATGGTCGATTGGATGTCCGCCCATTCCTCGCCTTCGTATCCCCACATCAGGAACATGCCGGTCTGGATGCCTCGGGACTTGCACCATCCCACAGCGTTCTGAACTTGCGCAACGGTCACTCCCCGCCGCATGGCGTCGAGCACACGCTGCGAGCCGCTCTCCGAGCCAATCCAGATGCGGAAGCAATTCAATTCCGCCAGCAGGTCCGCCACCCGCTCATTGATTCTGTCCGCCCTCGAAATGCATTCAAAGGGGATGCTCAATCCGCGGCGCTTCATTTCCGCGGCAAACTGGACGAGCCACCCGTGGTGAATGGTAAAGACATCGTCGGCAAACCACAGCATGTCGGGGTTGTAGCGTCCGAGAATCCACTCGAGCTCATCGACAACGGAAGCCGGTTTGCGCCGCCGGTGGGTTTTGCCGTACACCTCGTGACTGCACCATTGGCATTCGTAAGGGCACCCACGGGCGGTGATCATGGAAACGGAACCGGCGCCGTGATGCTCGCGCCAGGTTTCAAGATAGCGTTCGATGGAAATCGATTCGCGGCTGGGCCAAGGCTGGGTATCGATGTCCGGTATCTGCGCACGAGGAGGGGTCCGGTGGACGCATCCATCGGCCCCGCGAAAGGCAATGCCGTTGACCCGGCTCAGGCGCTCATCCGATCCGCTCCGCAGCATGGGCAGCAATTCCTCCAGCGTCACCTCGCCCTCGCCGATCACCACCACGTCCGCTCCCGCCGCGAGGTATTCTTCCGCATAAGCTCCCGGCTCGGGCCCTCCGGCAACCGTTTTCCAGCCCGCCTCTTTGGCCGCGCGCAGGATACGGACGGCGCTTCCCCGCGTCATCAGGTTGGCGTAGACCCCCAGCACCGCGGGAGGTTCGCTCGAAAGAAGGTTTTGCAGTTCCTGCCAGGAAGAGAAAGTGGTGTCGAACACTTCCACATCAAACCCCACGGCCCGCAAGTGCGACGCAAGGTAGAGAATCCCCAAAGGCGCATAGGGCTTCATGATCTGAAGCTCCTTGGGATCGTCGCCGAGAAAGAAACCGTGAGTTAAGAGCAGATCCATGTCACACCGATGACGCCGCGATTCCTGTTCCCTGGAGGGGAACAATTTCATTAGCCGTAGGTGAAACCCACGGAAATGCAATCTCGCGAATTTGATTACGACCTTGGAGGGGTCGATCCGTCCGACCCCTCCAGGGTCGTAAGAATTCCTTTGTTGTCCGCGCCGATCCGTAGGTTTCACCTACGGCTAATCGTATCCCTCCCCTCCGGGGAGCTCGGCAGCTAACCGCATTCCACCCCAGCACACGCCAGCACGAGGAGGAGGAACCGTAGCGCGGACCTGTTCTGTAGGTCCGCGGCCTTTCACAGCAATACGGGACGAACCGCGGAATGGTTTTGCGCGTCCGCCGGTTTGCCTAGCACCTCGGGACAAGCCGCGGACCTACAGAACAGGTCCGCGCTACGATTCGTCCTTGCATCACGTCGAGCAATACGCCAATACCGGTAACACCGTAGCGTCGGCGTTGCGGCACGTTTGTTCGAGTCGTTCGACCCGCCGCCACCGCTCGGCGATTTCCTTGGGGCCCGCAGCGCCGCCCGTTACCGCCGGATCGTGAAGAGCGAATTTCCAGGCGCCCGCCGGACTCCAGGATTCCACCTCCGCGTGCAGAGCGTCGTGGAGGGCGCGGTAAAACTCGCTGCTGTAAGTACCCTTGAACATCATCGACAGGTCCTCGCTATCGACCCAGTTCGTCTTTTCACCCAATTGTTCACGAACGCGCTCGTGAAATTTCGTGCCGGGAAGAGGGTAGGAAACGGAAATGCCCAGGTCGTCTGGACGTGTCTCGCGAACCATCTGAATGGTCTTTTCGATGTCTCCCCAAGTCTCTCCCGGGTAGCCGAACTGGAGGAAATAGCAGGCGCGGATGCCGTTCTCGCGCAGATTTTCGCGCGCCCGTGCGGCCTGTTCAACCCGAATTCCTTTTTGCATCGCGTCAAGAATTTTCTGAGAGCCGGACTCGACGCCCATCCAGACTTCGGCGCAACCCGCTCGAGCGAGCGCTGCGGCCGTCTCCTCTTGCATCAGGTCGGCGCGCGACTGCATTTTGAAAGGGACGGCGGCTCCGTACATCTCGACGGAGTCCGCCAGTTCCTGCACCCAGCGGTTGTTGATTCCGAACAAGTCGTCGGCAAACCAGAGATGGTCAACACCGACTTCTTCCCGCAGCGCGCGCATTTCCCGCGCCACCGATTCGGGCGAGCGCGCATGAAAGGAGTCGCCGTAGATGGGCTTCGCACACCAATTACACCGGTAGGGGCATCCGCGGCTGGCCACGAGGTTGAGCGAGAAAAAGCCGTGCGCCTGCTTCCATGCTTCTCGGTATCGATCCAAGTCAATCAGGTCTCGAGCAGGAAGCGGCAGATCGTCCAGATTGCGCATTAGCGGCCTGAGCGGAGTTCGAACCGGGAGTCCTCCGCGCGCTCCACGGAAAATCAATCCGCGGATGCCCTCGACGTTCTCGCCGGAATGGCCTGCGAGCGTCGCCGTCAGATCGAGCAGAGTTTGCTCCGCCTCACCCAAGAGAATGTAATCGGCGCCCCGCTCCAAGTATTTCTGGCTGTGATCGGAAGCGTCCGATCCATTCACCACGACCTTGGAACCATAGGCCTTCGCGGCGTCGATCATGCCAAACGCCATCTGGCGCATTCGCGTCAGGCACATCTTGGAAAGGAAATTGAAATTGTCTTCGTAGATCGCAACGATCTTGGGGCGATGCCGCGCGAGCGCCCCAAGGAATCCCTGTTCGGGGTTTTCCAGCATGCTGTCAAAGACGGCGACGGAAAAGCCCTGTTGGCGGAGAAGCGCGGCGGCGTAAAGCGTACCCAGCGGCGGGTAAGGCTGCATCTTGCGAAGCTGCTTCCGGTCGGAATAGAGGTGATAAGAGTGAGTCAACAGGACGTCAACCAAGGTGCTTACCTCCCCAACCTGTTCACCGCTGTGGCGCGGTGGCGCCGCGACCAATCGGGTCTCGTAGGGGCACCCCTCGTGGGTGCCCACCGGTGGGCGCCCACGAGGGGCGCCCCTACGTTTAGCAAACTTCCTGGATGCCCTGGCGCAGCGTTTGCCCCGTCAGCAGCGAGCGCCGCGTCACGAGACGCTCGGTGGCGCGTGCGAGCCAGAGTTCCCACGGAACCGCGAACTCGTTCCGGCGCAATCGCCAGCGCAGCGGGGCTCCCAGCGCCCGGCGCACACCACGGCGAATCCAGGGAACTTTGGCGGCGACTTTGCGGATCTGGTTGTGAAGCAGGAAAAATTCCAGCATCCGCTTCAGGCGTTCAAGATCCTTGCCTTGCAGCCAGGGCAAGTGGTTGCTCCCCAAATCAACGTTGGCCCACTCTTCCAGCGATTGGGGCTCGTGGACGCCCATTTTTCGCAGTTCGGGCCAAATCGGAATGCCCGGGTAGGGCGTGAAAATGTTGGGGGAAAAGCCGACGTTCGCGTGCTTCGAAGCAATGTCGCTCATGATGCGGAAGGTCTCGAGGCGGTCCGCTTCGGTTTCACCCGGGTATCCCAAAATCAGATTGAAGGTTACGCGGATGCCCGCCTGTTCCGACTTGCGCGCCGTTTCGTACATCTCGTCGATGCGCTGGTGCTTCTTGTTCATCAGCGCCAGGACTTCCTGCGAGGCCGACTCCGTTCCGAACCCCATGTGGGAAACGCCTGACTCCCCAAGCAGACCCACTTCCGCGTCGGTCATCCGGCATAACAAGTCGGTGGAGGCCTGGAAGGTCCAACGAAACCGCACCTTGGAGTCCAGAAAGCCCCTGGCAATTTCCACGGCGCGCTTGACGTTGACCGGGAAGTTGGAATCGAGCAAGGCCACTTCCGCGATCCGATATCGCCCCACGAGTTCGGTGACCTCGGAAACCACGCGAGCGGCGCTGTAAGCGTTGAATCGGCGCTTGTAGAACACCTGGTCCGTGCAGTAGTTGCAGCCATAAGGACATCCCACGCTCGATGCATAGGTGAGGTTCCGATTTCTGGAGGTCCGCTCGTACGCATCGAAATCCGCCAACGCGAATGCCGGCGTGGGCAGGCGCTCGACGCTTTCAACCGGCCGTTCGGGGTTCTGAATTGCCTCGCCGCGATGCTTGAAGGAAATCCCGCGCACGGATTCAAACGATGACCCATTGCGCAGGCGTTCAGCCGCTTCCCGTAAGGTCAACTCGCCCTGTCCTCGCACCACCG
>CAZCVY010000007.1:65614-67373 GCA_964501985.1 uncultured Acidobacteriota bacterium
TTTCATAGCGACTTCGCCCCACCGTTTTCTTGAACAAACTCGAAAGGCGCCGTAGCGCGGACCTGTTCCGTAGGTCCGCGGCTTTTCCCGTGCGCATTCCGGCCAACGTCAGGCCTAGTGAGGACCTGTTTTGTAGGTACGCGGCCTTTCCCTGAAAACTCGCGTCAAGCCTGCCCATCGGGGCCCAATCTTGGGCAAGCGCGCGCCTCTGGGACAAGCCGCGGACCTACAAATCAGGTCCGCGCTACGATTCCTTGACCGATGCCCCAATCGACCCTTAAGCAGAATAGCCGCATGAGGCTGCGGGGCATGTCATGGATCAATCCTTGATGTGCAAAAGAATTGTCACGAGCCGATCGGTGGGTAGTGACTCACGATGATGTGGCATGGCCATGCCGGCCATGACTTCGCGCAGGCAAGAGTCCATGCAGGTGCTGGGTGGGGTGGCTCTTTCCCGGCGGGTTGGGCCGTTGCGCCCGCCGTCGGGATTGGGTCGCTCGACGTCCCCTCTTTGAGGCGACCGGGCTTACCAGAAGGAGTACTACGGCCAGGGTCAGGCGCTGGGTCGGTCGGGACCTTTTTTCCCGCATCGCTCGGGAATTGCCATGGAAGGTTGCGCAACATGATTCCGTCGAATGAGTGGCCCAAGAGGAAGTAGGGACCCTTGAATTCTGCATCCGCCCATAGTTTGTGCAATTCGTACACCGTCTGGCGGAAGGTGCGGGGCTGGGGCCCGACCTCTCTCCCGGCGGTACCGGCGTGGACAAAGGAACATGCCCGCGCGAAGGCAGAAACACCTTTTTGCCCTGAGTACCAGTCAGCCGAGATGCCGCTCGCTCCGCTCTCGATCAGCACGGCGGGGCTGGCGTTGTCGCCGGTGCAAATCCGATGCAGCACATATCCGTCCGCCTCGACCTGCCTGACGGGTGGGTGAGGCGCGGCATTGGTAGCCGCGGCCGCGGTCAAGGCGGAAGCAGTCGCCAGCGCCATCAGCGTCTGGACAAGAAATACGAGCGCGTTCCTTCTCAACTGCGTTGGTCTTGGAGTTAGCATCTTTGGTTACCTGACCTCCGGTGATCTCCCGAGAATCGCAGAATCTGGCGACAATGACGTACGTAGCGCGGGCGTCCCGCCCGCGCCTGGAGTTTCTACAGTTGTAGGGCGCTCTATCTCCGCATCCGTCTGCCCTCGCCCCCTTGGGGGAGAGGGTGGATCGCATCCGGCGCCTTCATCAGCCGGTGCGAGACGGGTGAGGGGGTCCTATCCGAGCGTCTTATCCAAACACCTCTGGTAACGACCCCACGGCGTCCAAAATTTCTTGCACAAATAATTCCGGCGCCTCCTGGACGATGCCGTTCGAGAACCGCAGCACTACGTACCCCATCTTTTTCAGATGGGCGTCGCGGCGTGAGTCACTTCGAGCTTGACTCGCTTGGCCATGCACGCTGCCGTCCAGCTCCACAATCAAGCGTCGCTGGGCGCAGTAGAAATCGACAATGTATGGACCCAACGGGTGCTGCCGGCGGAATTTGAAGCCCTTGAACTTAATGCTCCGCAGCAAGCACCACGCCGCTCGTTCGGTGTCCGTCGGTGCGTGGCGAAGTTCGTGCGCTTTCCTGATTTGTGCGCCGGTCCGAGCAAGAGAACGCGTGGTGCGATAGGGACGCACGCCATTCATGGTTTCCCCAGTGCTCACGGTTGTTGACCCCCTTATAGTTCTTCGCGAGCTGCCGCAGGCAGCCGCAACCTTAGCAATGAA
>CAZCVY010000008.1:0-64091 GCA_964501985.1 uncultured Acidobacteriota bacterium
GAAGTATAAGGACGGCCGCCCGCTCAACCAGCAGGATGAGGAGCGCTTCGCCTGGTTGCGGCACCTCGTCGAGTGGCAGCAGGAAATGCGCGACCCGGGAGAATTCCTCTCCACTCTGAAGGTAGACCTCTACCCGGAAGAGGTTTACACTTTCACCCCCAAGGGGAAGGTCATCGTTCTGCCGCGCGACGCCACTCCGATCGACTTCGCTTACGCCATCCACACCGAGGTGGGCCATCATTGCGTGGGCGCCAAGGTGAACGGCCGCATCATGCCGCTCAAGTATCACTTGCGAAATGGCGACATCGTCGAGATTACCACCCAGGCGAATCACGCTCCCAGCCGCGATTGGCTGGGATTGGTGAATACGTCGCGCGCGCGCAATAAAATCAAGCATTGGATCAACGTTGCCCAACGCAAGCAGGCGTTGGACATTGGCAAGCGCCTCTTGGAAAAGGAAGCGCGCAAGTACGATGTGGCCCTGAAGAAGATCACCGGTGAGGATTACGCTCGCGTGGCGCGCGATTACGGCAGCACGGGGGCCGACGATCTTTACGCAGGAATTGGCTATGGGAAGTTCGCAGCGCGGCAAGTGCTCTCAAAGCTTGTGCCGACTGCCAAGCTCGAACCGGTGCAGGTCTCGCGCCTCGCGACTTCGGTCAAGCGCGCATTAGGTGTGTCTTCCGACGGGGCCATTCAGGTTGATGGTCACGATGACCTGATGGTCTATCGCGCCAAATGTTGTAATCCCGTGCGCGGCGAGGAAATTCTGGGATATATCACTCGCGGCAAAGGCATCGCTGTTCATGCCAAGCATTGCTCGAACGTCCAGAATCTGCTCTACGACGTGGACCGGCGCATCGAGGTCGAGTGGGTGGGCCCCAAGTACGCCCTCTACTCCGTCAAGCTAGCCATGGTGACGGAAGACCGCCAAGGTATGCTCGCCGCTGTCACTGCCGCCATTGCCGGAGTGCACTCGAATATTCAGAATATTGAGGCGCGCACGGGCGATAATCGCGCCAACATCGACGTCACCGTCGACATCGTGGATGTTGAGCACATGGAGAAAATCATCTCGTCGCTGCGCAAAATCGAAGGTGTCTACCACGTCGAACGCGTCTCGCAGACATAACTTTGCATCGGAGGATCACTTGAGCAAACATGCCATCACTACACCCCTCGCCCCAGCGGCGATCGGCCCTTACTCGCAGGCGATTCGCTCCGGCAATCTGCTTTTCGTTTCAGGGCAAATACCCCTTGACCCCGCCACCGGACACATCGTGGAAGGCGACGCCGCAGTTCAGACGGCGCGCGTTCTGCAAAATCTCTCGGCGATTCTGGATGCCGCGGGTTCCAGCTTGGGGCAAGTATTGAAAACTACAGTCTACCTGAGGGACCTGTCTGATTTCGGGATGATGAATGAGGTTTACGCCCGGTTCTTTGGTGAGTGCCCGCCGGCCCGCGCGACGGTGGAGGTGGCGCGTCTTCCGCGAAACGTGTCCGTAGAGATCGACCTTATCGCCGATGTCGAGGGATGAGGACGAAAGTCGTTGGAATCGCTAGCAGCTGCTCGGTCTACAGGTTCTTCCTGAGAACTGATGACTGACAACTGACGACTGATTTCGGTTTAGCTGACCTTGATGACTTTCCCAGATCGAATGCAAGCCGTGCAGGCGTAGATCCTCTTGCGGGCGCCCTGGATGAGAGCATGCACATGCCGCAGGTTGGGATTCCAACGGCGCTTCGTCACGTTGTGCGCGTGACTGATATGATTCCCATATTTGGGACCTTTTCCGCAAAGGTCGCAGGTACGAGCCATTTCCACACCCCTTTTCGCGTCAAGAGCTAGAATTCCCGAAACCCCTATTCTATCAGATGACCACGATTTTGCCCACGGGGAAAAGGCCGCCGGGTTACAATGAATCCATGGACAAATTTAATCGTACTCATGAACTGACGCGCGCGGCGGTGTTTGCGTTCATGGCGAGCATCATCTTGTTGCCTGCCTGCGGCACTCGCAAACCCGCGGTCGGACAGGCGGTGTGGGCGGAAGTCGACGGCCAGCCTATTTACCACGAGCAGGTGGAGCGTCTCTACCACAGCCGCACGACCCAGGGCACCGAGGCCGCCACGCCCGAGGAGGCCTCCAGCTTCAAGCTCAATATCCTGAACGAACTCATCAACAATCAGATTCTGGTCCTCCACGCTTCCCATTCGCGGATCACGGCTTCGGAAGCGGAGATCGATGCCAAGGTAGGGGAATTGAAAAGCCCCTACTCCCAAGAAGAGTTCCAGAAGAAACTCCAGGAGCAGGGTTTGGACAATGACGGTCTACGCAAGGAGATCCGCGAGAATCTGATCTTAACGAAGCTTATTAACAAAGATATCATCTCGCATATTACTGTAACCGATGCAGAGATCGCCGCCTACTATAACAAGAATAAGGGCAACTTCAATGTTTCCGAGACGACTTACCATATCGCACAGATTGAAGTGACACCCGGCCCCGACCCCGAGATCCGCAACCTGAAAAATGACGATGCGAAAACTCCCGCTGCGGCGGAGCACAAGATTCAGGCCCTCTATGAAAGCCTGGCGCACGGCGAAGACTTTGCCACCGTCGCGCAGAATTACTCCGAGGACCCCAGCACCGCTGCTGGCGGAGGAGACATGGGCTTCATCCCCGCCTCCGGGCTCAACGCCGCGTTGAAGCAGGTTGTGAATTCGCTCAAGGTTGGCCAGGTCTCCCCCATCATTCGATCCAATATTGGCTTCCATATCTTCAAGCTTCTAGGCATGGAGGAGGCCGGCCAACACACCCTTACCGACCTGCGGGTGCAGAGCGCCATCCGGCAAACTCTGCGCAATGAAAAGGAACAACTGCTCAAGGCTGCCTACATCGAGATGCTGCGGAACCGCTCCAAAGTGATCAATCACCTGGCGGAAGAAGTGGTGAAGGCGGGTGGCGTTCCGTCGACTTGAGGCTAGACATAGGGCCTATGTAGCGGCTTCAAGGGGGCGCGGATCCAGGCCGCCGGCCACCTCTTGCACCAGCCGCATCAGGCGTGCGCCGCTTTCCACCCCCTGCCCTTCCGCCACGTAGACGCGTTCCACGCGGCCGGCGCGGGGCGCGCGCAATTCATTTTGCATCTTCATGGCCTCAATCACTAACAGGCCCTGGCCGCGTTTCACTTCCTCGCCTTCCTTCATTAGAACTCGCGCGATCTTTCCCGGCATCGGCGCGACAATTTCGAGCGGTCCCACCGCTTCAATCGAGGATCCCGAGCGGCGCCACCGGCGTGGGTCGTGCAACTCCACGAGGTATCGTCGTAGCCCGACGGCGACGACACAAGTGCTGCCAGGGCCGGCGGGATCGCCTGGGGGCTTCGAAATCCGGGTTTCGTAGACCCGTCCATTCATCAGCACCGAATACACGCCAGGGCTGATTTCTTCGCAGTCGGCCTCTGCGGTCTGACTTCCCACACTGAACGACCGCAGGCCGTTCGCGGACTCGTTCGGCGCCAGTTCCACCTGGTAGTCGATGTCCTTCGAACCGCGTTGAAGGCGCGCCCGGAATTTCATCAAACCCTCCCGCCTGCCCGTTGGGGCCGCTTGTGAAGTAATTCGCTTCGTCCGGCCTGCTTCCACCCTCGGTGGATACTTGCGAGCGCCGGCGCCGCCTCGCCATTCCGCTCCGCGTGCAGCATTGCGGCCAGCAATGCCACGCTCTCTTTTTCCTCCGACGTCGGTTCCTCCCCCATCAGTCCCCCCGCCAACACGCGATCGATAAATCCGGTATCCAGCCGACCGGCCACAAAATCAGAGTGTTCTAGCACGCGCCGGAAGAACGGAATATTCGTGCGGATGCCTTGTATATCGTATTCACCTAGTGCCCGGCTCATCCGCGCGATGGCCTCCCCGCGGTCCCGCGCCCACACCGCGATTTTCGAAAGCAGCGGATCGTATTCCAGTGGTACTTGCCAGCCTTCATACACGCCGCTGTCAAGGCGGATGCCGGGCCCCCCCGGCACCTGCAACCGTGTGATGAGACCCGGCGAGGGGAAGAAATTATTCGCTGGATCCTCGGCGTAAATGCGGCATTCGATGGCAGCGCCGCGCATCTGCACGTCCTCCTGCACCCAGGCGAGGGATTGGCCCGCCGCAATTCTGATTTGCTCTTTAACCAAATCAATGCCGGTCACCAACTCTGTGACCGGATGCTCGACCTGCAAGCGGGTATTCATTTCCAGAAAATAGAAATTGCCTTGCTGGTCGAGAAGAAACTCCACGGTTCCGGCGTTCCAGTAGCCCGCCAGCTTGCCGATGCGCACTGCGGTTTCGCCCATGCGCCGGCGCAAACGGTCGTTCACGGCGGGGGAAGGGCATTCCTCCATCACTTTCTGATGCCGTCGTTGCAGCGAGCATTCGCGCTCGCCCAAGTAGACCAATTTGCCGTACTGGTCACCGAAGATTTGGATCTCCACGTGGCGGGGGTGCTCAACGTATTTTTCAACGTAGACCGCAGAATCATTGAACGCGTTTTGTGCCTCCGAGCGAGCGGTGCGGTAGGCGGATTCCAGTTCGGTTTCCTCTCGTACCATCCGCATCCCCTTGCCTCCCCCGCCCGCCGCGGCTTTGAGCATGATCGGATAGCCGATTTCGTCCGCGATGCGCTTGACCTCATCAAGGGTCTCGATATCGCGATCGGTTCCGGGGACAACGGGTAAGCCTGCCTGGATTGCGGCATGGCGAGAGGCCGTCTTCGAGCCCATCAGCTCCATGGCCTCCACCGGCGGGCCGATGAAGGTTATTCCTGCATCCTGGCAGGCGCGCGCGAAATCGGGATTTTCTGCCAGAAACCCGTAGCCGGGGTGAATAGCATCTGAGCCACTGCGGCGGGCGGCGTCGATAATGCGGTCAATGCGCAGGTAGCTTTCCATGGAGGGCGCAGGCCCGATCGAATACGCCTCGTCAGCATGGCGCACGTGCAACGATCTGCGGTCGGCATCGGAAAACACTGCCACGGCTTGGATGTCCATCTCGCGGCAGGCGCGCATCAGGCGGACGGCTATCTCGCCGCGATTGGCGATCAAGATTTTGCGGAACACGACTTCTCCTCGCCCAGGACTCTCGTTGCGGGGAAAATATTGCGAGCACGCGCATCCCCCGGCGCTGGGTCTCGTATCACAGCGGGATGTTGCCGTGCTTCTTGGGCGGCAGGGTATCGCGCTTGGCATCGAGCATCCGAAGGGCGGCGATCAATTTGGGCCGGGTGTCGCGCGGCGCGATGATGGCGTCCACCCAGCCGCGCTCGGCGGCGATGTAGGGATTGGCGAAACGCTCTCGGAATTCGTCCACCTCGTCTCGCCGCAATTGTTCGGGATCTTCCGCCTTCTGAAGCTCCCGCCGGTAGACAATATTCACCGCGCCTTCCGGGCCCATCACGGCGATTTCTGCCGTCGGGTAAGCCATGTTGATATCGGTGCGAAGGTGCTTGGAGGCCATCACGCAATACGCGCCGCCATAGGCCTTGCGGGTGATGATGGTGATTTTCGGCACGGTGGCTTCCGCGTAGGCGAATAGGAGCTTTGCGCCGTGGCGGATAATCCCGGCGTATTCCTGCTGGGTTCCCGGCAGGAACCCCGGCACATCTTCGAAAGTGATCAGCGGGATGTTGAAGGCGTCGCAGAAACGGACGAAGCGCGCGCCCTTGACGGAGGCGTTGATATCGAGACAACCCGCCAGGACCGCGGGCTGGTTGGCCACGATGCCCACCGATTGCCCGGCAAGACGCGCAAATCCCACCACCAGATTCTTGGCGAAGTGCTCATGAACCTCCACAAAGTAACCGTCGTCAACAATCCGCGTGAAGATTTCTTTGATGTCGTAAGGCTTGTCCGGCTCGACGGGCACGAGCGAGTCAAGTTGCTCGTCTCGCCGGTCGGCAGGGTCGCGGCTCTCGACGCGCGGCGGGTCCTCCTGGTTGTTTTGGGGCATGAAGCTGAGCAATTCGCGAATGAGGGCCAGGCAGTCCGCGTCGTCGCGAGCGATGAAGTGCGCTACCCCACTGATGGCGTTGTGGGTCATAGGGCCGCCTAGGTCCTCTTTGCTTACCTCCTCGTGCATGACGGTTTTGATGACGTCGGGCCCGGTCACGAACATGTAGCTGGAATTCTGCACCATCACGTTGAAGTCTGTAATGGCGGGGGAATAGACCGCTCCGCCCGCGCACGGTCCCATGATGGCGGAGACTTGCGGGATGACGCCGGAGGCCAGCGTATTGCGCAGAAAAATATCGGCGTAGCCTGCGAGCGACGCCACGCCTTCTTGAATGCGCGCGCCTCCGGAGTCGTTCAATCCGATCACGGGCGCGCCAACCTTCATCGCCAGGTCCATCACCTTGCAGATCTTGGCGGCATTGGCTTCGCTTAGCGATCCGCCAAACACGGTGAAGTCCTGAGCAAAGGCGAACGCCTCGCGCCCGTTGATTCTCCCGAAGCCCGTCACCACGCCATCGCCCGATACCCGCTGCTCGGCCATGCCAAAGTCCTGGCAACGGTGCTCGACGAGTTTGTCGAGTTCCTCAAAGCTACCCTCGTCGAAAAGCAACGCGATCCGCTCGTGCGCAGAGAGCTTTCCCTCCGCGTGCTCCCGGGCGCGCCGCTCCTTGCCACCACCGGCCTCCGCTTCGGCATGGCGCCGCTGGAGTTCTGCGAGTTTTTGTTCACGTGTCATCGCGAACCTGAAACGAACTATAGTCGAGATTGATGATAGCAGACAAGGGCTAGGCGATCTGGCCGTGCAAGCGATTAGCGCGCCGTCCAACCGCCGTCGATCAGCAAGGTGTGGCCGGTGATGAGCGAAGCGGCGGAGGATGCGAGGAACACCACGGCTCCCGCGACTTCCCGTGGCTCGCCGATGCGATGCAAGGCCGCGATGCGCTCTACCGTCTCAGTACGGAAGGCCGGATCTGAGAGCGCTTCCTCGGTGCCCCGTGTATGGATGAACGTGGGCGCCACGGCGTTAACTCGGATGTTATATTTGCCCCATTCGATCGCCAGGCATTTGGTGAGGTGGGCAATGGCGGCTTTGTTCAGGCAGTAGACCGATTCCGTCGGCAAGGCCGCGAATCCCGCCTGCGAACTCATATTGATAATGCATCCGCCCGTTTGGCGTCGCATGATGCGCTGAGCAGCCTGGCAGGCGAAAAAAGTGGACTTGGCATTCAGCGCGACGGTCCGGTCGAATTCGTCCTCGCTAACATCCTCGGCAAGGTTATTCCATCCCCCGCCGGCGTTGTTCACAAGAATATCGAGGCGGCCAAAGCGCGCAACCGCCGCGTCGATGGCGCTTACGATTTGATCCAAATGCATCACGTCCATTTGCAGTGGCAACGTGTGGCGGCCCATCGCCGCAATCTCTGAGGCGAGTTCGCTGCCGGTTGATAGGTCGCGCAGTCCCAAGGCCACGTTGGCTCCCGCCTGCGCCAGTTCGAGGGAAATTGCGCGTCCCAACCCACGCGCTGCGCCCGTCACCAGAGCTACTTGGCCAGTCAAATCAAATTGTGAAAGGGTTCCCATTTCGCCTCCATTACGGTCAATTGGATTATGTGGAGGCCATGGTAGGGCGGAGTCGCGCAGGGTGTCAAGGCGAGCGAGTTGATCGAGAGACTCTCTCGCTGGCAGGCCTCCGGTTTAGGGGGTTGGCTTCAGCGTGAGAAAGCGGGTCTTTCGCGGGGTGGGTGCGCCAGTAACTGTTTTCCAGCCCGCAAGAACCTGGGTTCGACTCCGCGGCGTCCAGCGATTTTCAGGAGGGAGCGTAAGATATGCGCCGGGGGAAGCGGCTAGACCTGTGCCATCAATCCTCGACTGCCAGCGTTTCAGGTCTTGCCGCACTTTGGTGGAGTATCTGTGTTCGAGATACTCGTAGACGAGGTAGAGCAGGATAACCACGAGGGCATAGTCGTAGATAAGACGAATCAACAACGTCTCAACCATGGTAAGTATCGGAACGACCAGATTCCACGCTTCGGCAGTAAGGGGCATATAGCCTCCCGTCAGCATTAATAAACACTTATGTTAATAACGTGGGTGGTAGATGATGTCGATAGTACGGGAGTACCGGTTTTCGATGACTGAGAAGGTCGGGCTTGGAAGCGCCTGCCTGGCGGGCGTGACCTATGCCGTTTTGCGTGGGGAAGGGCGCGAGGTCACAGAGCTGACGAGAGCGCGCCCACCACAGGACAACGTTCGGGCATACAATTCGGCGATTAAGCGCGCTTACCCCAGCATGCTCAGTACACCCGCGACCGACTGCGAGCTGGTACCTGAGCTCGAATCGAATTGCGTTAGGCCTTGTTCGAGGCTCGAATAGGCTGTCTGCGCGGCCGACAGATTGCCCGATTGCAGGGCTGATCCGAGACTGGCGAACAGTTGCGACAGAGAGCCGCCGGTAGAGGCGTTCGTTGTTTGCGAGTTGTCTTCCGGATGGTGGCGGTGTTGACCGTGACCAGCTTGCTGCACACCCTGCTGAAGCGCTGTGTAGGCTTTCTGCGCCACCGCCAGGCCTCCAGATTGCAAGGCCGTTCCCAAAGCACTAAACGCCGGGGAAAGCGCACGGTTACTTTGCGAAGGGCTTAAGATATTCTTGCTCAATGTGCTGAAATCCGATTGGGCTTGAGTAAGTTTCCCCGCCTGAAGGTCCTGCCCCAGTTGTTGAAATTCGTTTTGGATCTTCTGCGCCCTGGCTTGCCACGCTTGCATGCTCTGGCTCAATGAATTGCTGGATGAAATGCCGGATACGGACATTGTCCACCTCGAAATCAGTATTGGATTCCAGATTTGCCGTTTGGAATTAATGATCGGGCGCAGCGGCCCGGTCCTCGATCCAAAGCCGTACACCGAAAACCCCAGAGGGTTCGGCTCCATGCGGCGGCTGAATTCCGACAAGTTTTGGGGACTCCTCTAGAAAATGGTCCCCAGCCAGTTTCCAGCGGCCACGAACCCCGCTTTCGGCACAGACCAAATGCAAGTGAAAGCCCGTTCACAGCTTTTACAGATAGGCCTGCATCTCGCTGCCGGAGCGAGAGTTGATTGCCTAACCTCCGGAACAGGGGAAATGCCTCCGACGCGAATGGGCAATAAACGGCCCGGGCATGGTTAAGGACGCGGAAAGTTTTGCCTGCCGTTAGGGGCACTAACTATGAAGTTTTTGGGGCGGATTGTTCGGGCGCTTCTTCGCCGCGCTCTGGCGATGCGGCCCGGTTGAGGTCCAGAACCGGAATTCCGCACCATACTTCGCAGGCCAGGATGGAATTGGTGGGTTGCTTGGGATCGTACTTCACGCTTGTGGTCTGGCCAGGCAGAAACGGCGCGGCCGCGGCAATCTCCGGCATTGCGCTCAAATCCTGCGCCGCCTCGTAAGTGACCCCGGCAACCTCGTAATCGTAAAGGAGGATCGGTCCAACCGGACCTCCCTCCACCGGGTCTGCCAACTCGACAATCCTCCCCGGTATTATGCGACCGCAAGCATTCACTCCCAGTCGACGCAAGCGTTCGACTTCGTCTGGGCTCTTGCGCCGCAGGCGTCGGACAGTCTTCCACCCCCACACGCCCGCGAGTGTGACCGCGGCCATCCCCAATATAGCAATTCCCAAATCCTTTGAGAGCGTCACAATTTTGAGGTTCTCAGTGTATGAATGATATTTCTGAAAAGTTAAAGAGTAAAGTAGAAAGGGTAAAACTTTTCCACCCGCGGCTCCCAGCCAATAACTGGCTACTATTACTCTTCGTTGTTCACCCTTTGCGACTTACTATTCTACTTCGTTTCCTCTGTCTTTTTCTGCGATCCCTTACTTTCGTTGCCGGAAAGGTCAACGGCGGTAACATAGTACGTGAGAACCTTTCCCGGTGGGGCCGTCGTATCGCGAAAGATGGGTGTGTGCAAGAGTTCCTTGTTCAGCCGCTGGGGGACCTGTTCGTCCAGCCGATAGACGTTATACCCCGCCAGATCGGGTTCGGTATTGGCCGCCCACACCAGTTCCACTGCGCCGGCCGAGTAGATGCTCGATAATCCCTGTGGCGGGGCGGGAGGAAATACATCGCGTGGCGTGACCTTGAATGCCGGGGACGGATCACTCATGGCCAGATGGCCGGGCATTCCAAATACCGCGCTTACCTGGTAGAAGTAGGTCTTGCCGAATTCGAAGTGGCTGTCCAAGTAGTGCGGGGTGGAAACCTCCCCCAGAAGTTCAAAGGTGCCGGCTTGGCCCGTCAAGCTGCGATAAATGCGGTATCCGACCAAGTCGTTGATAGCCTCACCGCTGAGCGCGCGGGTGGGTGCAGGAAATTGTACCTCGATGGCTTTTTCTGTAACCATGCAGTGGACCCCCCCTAAGGGCTCCGAGACGTCGTAAATCGGCACATCGACGAGGTTGGAGGGATCGCTTTCGAGCGGCCGGTGGCGGAATCCCCGGGTCAATGTGCGGACCCCCACCACCAGGGCCTGCCCGCGCCAGTCGTGAAACTCCCGTTCGGTCAGTCGCGCCAAGTAAGACACGTCGTTGCCCCTTGCGTACGGCAACCACTCGTCGCGGATAAGGCGAGTCCAGATCTCAGGTTCTGGGAGCTTAGAGATGCCTGTGGCGTGACGGGCGACTGCGCGGAGAATCTCAACCTCCAACGGCTTTGTCAATCGCTCGCCCTCCGTCGTCTGCTGCGGTAGAGTGAAGTGGATTTCCAGGCTTTGCCCAACTTGCACCACGGAAACATTCGTGATCTTCGCTGGCCTCTCCAGACGGGGAGGATGGGGAGTTCCTTGCACGCCGCAGCCGAAAAGCCAGCCGCCAGCGGAAGCAAGGACCAATACTTGCAGGGTCCGTCGCGACAAGGTGGTTCGGTGAAAGGAAAGGTTGGGGGCGGCGGCTCGCCGCGCTCGAAAGTAGGGTTTCACAGGATGTATCGGCTGAGGTCTTGATTCTTCACGATGTCGGTCAATTGCTTCTGCACGTAGGTAGCGTCAATCCGCACGATCTTCTTCTTCAGATCCGGCCCTTCAAATGAAATCTCATCCAACAGCTTCTCCATGATGGTGTGCAGCCTCCTGGCGCCGATGTTCTCCGTGGCTTCATTCACGGCCGCGGCGAACTTGGCGATTTCCTGAAGGGACTCATCGCTGAAAGTCAGCTTAATGCCTTCCGTATCGAGCAGTGCAATGTACTGCTTCACCAGCGCGCTCTTGGGCTCCTTGAGGATGCGGATGAAATCCTCCGTGGTGAGCGAATGCAATTCCACCCGGATGGGAAACCGGCCCTGCAACTCCGGAATCAGGTCGGAGGGCTTGGAGACGTGGAACGCGCCCGCGGCGATGAACAGAATGTGGTCCGTGCGGACCATGCCGTAGCGAGTGTTGACCGTGGTGCCTTCGACGATGGGGAGAATATCGCGCTGCACACCCTCGCGGCTCACGTCGGGTCCGCCACCCCCCCGTTCCCGGCCCGCAATCTTATCGATCTCATCCAGAAAGATGATGCCCGACTGCTCGGCGCGCTCGACCGCCGTGCGCGTCACCTGGTCCATGTCAATGAGCCGGTTTTCCTCTTCCTGGATCAGGTACTCCATGGCCTCGGTCACGTGCATCCGCCGTTTCTTGGTGCGCTGGCCGAACAGTCCGGGAAGGACATCCTTGATATTGATGTCCATCTCTTCCACTCCCTGGGAAGAAACGATTTCGAACGAGGGCATGCTGCGGTCGCGCATCTCCACTTCCACTTCGCGTTCGTCCAGTTTGCCCTCGCGAAGCTGGGCGCGAAGCTTTTCGCGGGTGCGCTGAAACTGCTCGTGCGATGAAGCTGCACGGCCATCGTCGGAGTCTCCCGGAATTTTCTCCGCCTTCCGCACCACCGGGGGAGGCGGCAGGAGGAGATCGAGCAGCCGCTCTTCGGCATTCTGTTCGGCCTTCTCGGCAACCTCGTCAACTTTTTCTTCGCGCACCATGTCGATGGACACTTCCACCAGGTCGCGGATCATCGATTCCACATCGCGCCCGACATATCCGACTTCGGTGAAGCGTGAAGCTTCCACCTTGAGGAAGGGGGAATTCGTCAGGCGCGCGAGGCGGCGGGCGATTTCCGTCTTGCCCACGCCGGTCGGCCCGATCATGATGATGTTTTTGGGAAGGATATCTTCAGCAAGTTCGGGCGCCAGCTTTTGCCGTCGCATGCGGTTGCGCAACGCCACCGCAACCGAGCGCTTGGCGTTGGCCTGGCCCACTACGTACTTATCCAACTCCGCCACAATCTGTCGGGGGGTCAAATCGTCGAGCGACGTGGCAGTTTCAATGTTCTCGGGCAAGTAAAAAACCATGTTCTAAAGTCTAAAGTGTAAAGGATAAAGGGTAAAGCGCCAATCAGCTCACAACGCTAAGCCTTGCCTCTTATCCTTTACCCTTTATCCTTTACCCTTTCCTCTCTTCGAGCTCCTCGATCACGATCTGATCGTTGGTGAAAATGCAAATCTGGCTGGCCAGAAGCATGGCCTCCTGTACGATCTCGTTGGCCGCCATTTCCGTGTGTTTAGCGAGCGCGCGCGCCGCCGCCAGAGCGAATGGCCCGCCCGAGCCAATCGCGACGATCCCATCATCTGGCTCAATCACGTCGCCATTCCCGCTAACGAGATAGGTATATTTCTCGTCCGCGACCAAAAGCAGCGCTTCCAGGTGCCGCAAGGCGCGGTCGGTTCGCCAATCCTTGGCCAGTTCGACCACGGCGCGGTTCAGGTTGCCATGGTATTCCTCGAGTTTTTGCTCGAAGCGGGCAAACAGGGAGAGCGCGTCGGCGGTGCTGCCGGCAAAGCCCGCGATGACCTTTTCATTGTAGAGGCGGCGGATCTTGCGCGCCTTTTGTTTCATTACACTTTCGCCCATGGTGACCTGACCATCGCCACCCATAGCCAATCGCCCGCCGCGCCGCACGCACAAGATTGTAGTGCTGCGAATCCTTGATGATTCCTTCACGCTGTCTCCATGAAATCATTATAGCAGATGGCTCAAAGACCGGGAGACGGGAGACGGGAGACGGGGTAAGGGAAAACCAATAGCCACCGCCAGGCGACGCATTTACTCCAGAGAAATGGAGAATTGCTAACTCGTTGCATGGCAAGTATCCCAGGCAGGAGGGCCGCCTTGAGATGGTCGAACCAAGGCATCCAGGCTGGCGTAAACGTGTCCCGTATCCCGTGCCCCGTGTCCCCTCTCTTCTTACTCCGCGGTGAAGTAATTGGCGGGATAATCTTCGTTGTACTTGGCGGAGATCCGGAAGGTTTCTCCGATGCGGTCCCCATTCAAGTAGCGAGTGATGTGCATAGGCGTTTGAATTCCATCCACAGTTTTGTAGTCCGAGTACGCGTCCGAATAATCATCCCATGCATCTTCCTTCACATTCCTTATTCTGTATGAGATGCGCGACGGCACATAGGTTTGCCGGTGCAAGTCCAGGCGCACGCTGGCCCCTCCCGGGGCAGTTATTTCGATTCCCTGCGTTGGCACATTATCAACAAAGTCTACTTTTCCAATTTGGATGAGAACGCCGGGATCGTTAATGCGCAAGCGTAACATGTTTTCTAAACTATAACGGTTGGAAATAATCCAGCCTTGTAGCTGCTGGTCGGGTTGGGAAATAAGGCCATATCGATCGAGTTCCCAACCTTTATCACCGTCGTTGATCAGGATGACCGGCTTGGTTTTTCCATACGAGAAGCGTCGCTTGTCGGGAAAGACCACCCAACTCTCGTAAGGCTGCATGCCGGCGGTATTTCCGTCCTGGAAAAAAAAGACGCGGCCCTTTGTGGTCAGGGATTTGGCGGTCAAAAACGCCTGGCCGCCCAGCCCCTGAATGGTCCGGTCCAGTATTTGGCGCGCTTTGGGGTCCACGTTCCGCGTGAGTTGGGGAGCCGCGGGCTGTTGTGCTGGAAGCCATCCCGGCACCACGCCGACCACTATTGCGAATATCCCGAAGACGCGAAAAAACTTGATGCGAAGCGAATTAACCACAGAGAACGTTTCCTCCATTAATGTTGACCACCTCACCCGTCATGTACGTCGAGAGAGGGGAGGCGAGGAAGAGAATGGGCATGGCAACCTCTTCCGGACGTCCGAACCGGCCAAGCGGGATGGTGGAGATCGCTCGACGACGGTAACGGCGGCTCGTGAGTACCGGCCGCGCCATATCCGTCTCGATCCACCCCGGCGCCACACAGTTCACAAGAATATGATGCGAGGCAAGCTCGGTCGAGAGGCCTTTCACCAAACTTATTACTCCTCCTTTGGACGCTCCATAATGGCTATGAAACGCCTCCCCTCGCTGGCCGGCGGTGGAAGAGACCACGATGATGCGGCCGCCCTGCTGGCGAATCATCGCTGGGAGCGCGTGGTGGATGACCAAATAAACTCCCTTGAGATTGACGGCCATCATCTCGTCCCATTGCTTCTCCGTCAATTTCTCGAGAGGCAGGGGGACGTAATTCCAAATGCCGGCATTCGCCACCACGATGTCCAGTCTGCCAAAATGGCGAATTGCCGTGTCCACCAATCGCTTGGCGTCCCCCATCTTGGCCACATCGGCGCGCACAGCGACTACTTTGCCAGTGCCGCCGCACACCCTAACCAGTTCCCGCGCCTCCTGCGCCGCGCGACGATAACTGAAGACCACCTGCGCGCCAGCCTCCGCGAATAACTTCACTGTAGCTGCGCCGATTCCACGAGAACCGCCAGTTACAAGAGCGACTTGGTTCTTGAGATTGATCTCCATGGTTTATGCAGTCAAAACTCGAGTACGTTCTTCACGCGATCCTCGCAGCTGGCGATTATTCCGCCGGCACGAAGCGCGAGGCGATAACCTTTCTCACGCTCTGCGAGAGCGCGTCCACATCGTGCAGCGTCAACCCCTGTGTGGAGACGGCCGGGTGCACAATCATTTCTGTTTGGCCTGCCCGCACGTGATAGGTGTCAGGTTTAAGAACCCGGGGCGTGCCGTTGATGGTGATGGGTATGATGGGGACTCCGGAAAGGATGGCGATGTAGAAACTTCCTGCTTTAAAGGGTAGCAATTGACCATTACGACTGCGATGGCCTTCGGGGAAGAGCATAACTGATTTTCCTTTTCGGATTTCCTGCGCCACCTTTTTCATACTTTTCATGGCTTGTTGCGGGCGGTCGCGATCCACGGGGATGTGGCCCGAGCGGCGCAGGTGCCAGCCCATGAAAGGCAGGTTAAACAACGAGCGCTTGGCGACGAATCGAAACTGCGCCGGCAAGTTCAAGAACAGGATGGGAATGTCCATGGCGCTCTGGTGATTCACGCAATAAATCGCCGTCTCGCCGGGATGGACTTGCTCCAGCCCTTCTACATGCACCCGGATTCCGCTGGTTTTCAAAATTAACCACGACCACGTCCTGGCGCAAGCATGTTGCCATCTCCCCTCCGCGTCGAAAAGAGAACCGAGCAGGGAAATCGTTCCGCAAACGGCGGTGTAGAAATAAATGAGGAGGTTGGTAAACAGCAGCGACCGGGCGTAGCTCAGCAGGTAGCGGACACGGCCGGCTCTGCGGGGTCGGGTGGCGACAATCGGAGGCGCGGTTTGCATGGACGTACTAAACCGGCGGAACTATGGGTCCGCTGGAGGCAGGCAAGGGCAGTTTCCCTTGGCGCTGGGCTTTCTTGATAGCGCCTACCAAGTAGAGTGATCCGACCACCAGCACCACGTCATCTGGAGAGCTGGCACTGCATGCCTTCTCTAACGCGCGAACGGGTTCGATTTCAATGTGCAGCTTAGCCGGCCGGGAATCAAGCGCGGCCAGGATCTCCTCAGGTGTAGCGGCTCGCGCATTGTCTGGGTGGGTTAAGTACACTTCCTCCGCCAGCGGAAAGAGGCTCGCGCAAATCTCCCCGATGGCTTTATCGCGCATGGAAGCATACACCATCCGCACCCGGCGTCCGGGAAGTTCTTCCCGTATGAACGCGGCAAGGACGCGTGCGGCCCCAGGGTTGTGCCCGCCATCAAGCAACACCAAGGGCCTCGGGAACACAGGTTCCAGGCGTCCAGGCCAGATCGCCGCACGCAACCCTTGCACAATGCTGCGACGGGGAATCTTAAATCCTTCGGCCTCGAGGCGCCAGGCTCCCGCCACCGCTGCCACCGTGTTATTCACTTGAAACCGTCCCAGCAAAGGGCAGGGGAGGCCCGAGTAGCGCTCCTTGCCAAGCGACAAATCAAATGAGTAGCGCCCCTCCCGGGCGCGAAGATTGGTGGCTTGCGCGGCGTTTTTCAGTTCGAGCAACTCTGCTTTGCATTCTTCCGCACGACGGCGAATAGCGGCGGCGGCTTCCTCATTTTCCACACCGGAAATCACCGGGCGATGCGGCTTGATGATACCAGCCTTCTCTGTGGCAATGGCGGCTAGCGTGGAACCCAGGAATTCCATATGGTCAAAGTCGATGTTGGTGATCAAGGCCAGGCGCGGATCGGTTACGTTGGTAGCGTCCAGACGTCCGCCCATCCCGACTTCCAGCACCACGAATTTCGCTCCCGCTTGGGCAAAATGCAGGAACGCCGTAGCGGTCAGGAGTTCAAAAAAGCTCGGCTTTCTTCCCTGGTCTTGTCGACTGAACAAGCGTTCGGCGGCCGCGGCCACGGCGGAGAATGCGGACGCGAAATCGTCGTCAGAGACCTCCCGCCCGTTTAGGCGTATCCGTTCATTGACGCGCACCAGATGGGGTGAAGTGAACAATCCCGTCGAGTAATCGGCGTGCTGAAGAATGCTGGCCAACATGGCGCAGGTGGAACCCTTGCCATTTGTCCCTGCCACGATTGCAGTATCGTAGCGAAGGTGCGGGCGCCCCAATTCCGCCAGAATCTGGGAAATCGCCTCCAAGTCAAACGTCAGGCCGTGCAACTCCTGGCCCAGGGCGGTAAGATATTTAAGGCATTCAGGGTAGTTCATCAGAATTGGGGCATTGCTTTATCGGGTCATAGGTTCGTTGGCTGATCTGGTCATTGAGTGGTTTGCACTTGGAGGTTCCTGGATTGGGTGACAGCCCGATGTTCTTCGGATTCAAATCACTCAATTTCCAAATGGCCCGATGAGCCAATGATGCGATGCCCCGATTCCCTAAGAGTCCCAGGCATGCATCAGGCGAAAGGCGCGCGCGATATAACTCTTCAATTCTTTCCGCGGGACGATGGCGTCGATCATGCCGTGTTCGAGGAGGAATTCGGCACGTTGAAATCCTTCGGGGAGTTTCTGACGAATGGTTTGCTCGATAACGCGCGGGCCCGCGAAACCGATCAGGGCGCCGGGTTCCGCCAGGTTCAGATCCCCGAGCATGGCGTAGCTGGCAGTGACACCACCGGTAGTGGGATCCGTAAGCACGGAAATGTAGGGTTTGTGGACTTCGTCCAGGCGTGCCAGAGCCGAACAAATCTTGGTCATCTGCATCAGGCTGATTGCGCCTTCCATCATGCGCGCGCCGCCCGAGCACGAGACGATTACCAGGGGTAACTTCTTTTCGATGCAGCGATCGATGGCGCGCGTCACCTTTTCGCCTACCACTGCACCCATGCTTCCCCCCACGAATTGAAACTCCATGGCGCAAATAATCGCGGGTTTCCCTTCCATCAATCCTTCGCCAGTCAGCACTGCGTCTTTCATGCCGGTGACTTTCTCGGCCTGCTTGAGGCGATCGCGGTAGGGCTTGGTGTCTTTGAACTTCAGCGGGTCTGTGGAGGCCAGTCGGGCGTCATGCTCGGTGTAGCGGCCTTCGTCAAAAAGTATCTCCAGTCGCGCGTGTGAGCCCAGCTTGAAATGATAGCCGCATTTGGGGCAGCACTGTACATTGGCTTCCAGATCCTTTTTCCAAAGGATTTGCTTGCACTTGTCACACTTCACCCAAAGCCCTTCGGTCTGAACGCGCTTCTCCTTAGGTGACTCCAGCGGCTGTTTCTCTTTGCGGAACCAAGTCATAAAAACCTAATTATCGGGTGATCTGTTCATCGAGTCATGGGCTGACGGAATCTTCGAATTGCTTCGTGATTTTGTGGTCGGGATGATGGGCAGCAGCACTTCCTATGGTTTTCAATCTCTCAATCCCTCCAAATCGCCGCATGTGTAAATGACGCGATCACCCGATGACCCGATCATCAATATTCTATCCCTCTCTGCGCCAGGATTCCCTTTTGATAGGGGTGTTTGACCTCACGCATTTCCGTCACCAGGTCGGCGATCTCGATGAGTAGGGGGTGCGCGTTCCGCCCGGTCAAGATCACATGCACCAATTCCGGCCGGCTCGTAAGGGCTTCCGCGACGGGCTCCGGCGAAAGCATTTTGTAGCTGATGGCATAGTTGATTTCGTCGAGGATCACCATCTCGTACCGCCCGCTCAGGATTTCACCGCGGGCAAACTGCCATGCTTCCTCGACCAGCCGGACGTCCTCCGGGTCAGGTTTTTCCGCGCCGATTTTCACGAACCCCCTGCCCATGGGCATGATCTTCAGGTGCTCATCGCCCAACATTTTTGCTGCGTCGAGTTCGCCGTAATGCCACGAGCCTTTAATAAATTGGACCATCAAGACCCTCAGGCCTTGTCCCACAGCCCGAAGTGCCGTCCCCAGC
Organism: uncultured Acidobacteriota bacterium; assembly: GCA_964501985.1. Lineage (GTDB taxonomy): Bacteria > Acidobacteriota > Terriglobia > UBA7540 > UBA7540 > Bog-366. Next base: position 18,664 of record CAZCVY010000008.1, read on the forward strand.
GCCGCAGTTGTCTTGCCCTTGCCGGGTCCCGTATGGACGATAATCAACCCTTTTCGTTCTTCTGGCAAGCGGCGCTCCTATCCGGCGTGGTATTAGCAACCAAACGAATTCGCAAAATTAGAAATCGAAACTCGCAGACCGGAGCATTTCGGCGCCGGGTTCCCATGACGTACTTTCCCCAGGCACAATATGCTTATCGAGAGTATGGATACCCGCGCAAAATCGTGAAGCCTCGATAGATTTGCTCGAGCAAGAGCGTTCGAGCCCAATCTCGCGTCAGGGTCATACGTGAAAGCGCCAGGAGCACGTCTGCCTCTTCCCTAAAGGCTGTGGAGAACCCGTCCGGCCCGCCGATCAAGAAGGCCAATTCTCTTGAGCCTCGCAATGCTTCCTGTCCCAGCCACGCCGCGAATTCTTGTGAGGTCCGCTCGCGCCCATGTTCGTCGAGCAGGACTTTTGTTGCCCCACGCAGTCTATCCAGCAGCGCGCGTTCGGCGGAAGTCAACCCTGTCTTGCGGGCTTGGCTCGTTCCTCGCAATGCCGGGAGTTCTTCGATGACCAAATGAGTAAAATGCTCGATCCGACCCGCCAAGTCCTCTTGAATAGCCCGCAAGTGCGAATTCTTGTTCTTGCCCTCGATGAGAATTCGAATACGCATATCTTAGGATCGGGGTATTGCATCATCGGGCCATCCAGCCACCAGCGCAACAACCGACTCGTCGGCTCGCCGCTTCTTCAGGCGGCCGACCAATTTCATTATTGCGTGATCGAAAGCTCCAGTGAACTCTGATTCCCACACGATCGAGCGCCGATCCGCACAATCGCTGAATCGCTTAATGACCCGATGAGCTGATGGCTAGATGGCCCGATTCTAGACCTTGTCCCCCTCTTTGACTGTAATCCTCGGCGCATTTTTCCAGAGGCGTTCCAGGTCGTAGAACTCTCGGGCGCTCTCGACAAAGATGTGGACGATGAAATTGAGGTAATCCACGAGGATCCACTCCGCCTGCGAGTATCCTTCGACGTGGGTGGGCGAGCACCCGGATTTCTTCAATCGCTCTACGATGCCATCGCAGATCGCCTGGGTGTGACGTGTGGAGGTCCCGCTGCAAATGAGGAAGTTGCTGGTGAACGAACACACCGCGTCCATATTCAAGATGCGCATGTCCAATGCCTTGCGGTCCTGGGCGGCCTGTATCGCGTCGCGTAGTTGTGGTGTCATCGGTGTAAACGCTTCACGCTGGCGCTGGAACCGTACAGCCCTTCCTTAAGAATATATTCTTCCACAAGCTTGGGAACAAGGCCGGTAATGGGCTTCGAAGCCCGCACCGCCTGGCGGATTTCGCGTGAGGCGACGGGTGCATCCACACCCGGCAAGAGATGGATAGCGCCGTGGCGCAAGCGAATGGTTTCTGCCTTTTGCGCAAGTCGCCGAGCAGGAAGCAGGTCCGGCGGTGCAACCCGGCGAACAGCATCCGCGTCAAATCCGGGCCGCGATACTACGATGAACTCCACCGAATCGAGCAATCGCCGGAACTCCCTCCAGTGGGGAAGGTCGAGAAAAGCGTCTGCTCCGACAAGAAAGAACAGCCGATCATGCTGGCGCAACTTCCGCCGCACGGCCCGTACCGTATCAATCGAGTAGCGCGGCGCCCCGTCGGCGGTGGGCGCTTCGATAGTCGACGGGATAAAGTGCCGCTCGCCGGCGCAGGCCACAGCCACCATTGCATAGCGCTGAGCATAATCAGTCAAGTGGTCGTGTATTTTGTGGGGCGGATTGCCGGTGGGAATAAAAAGCACTCGATCCAGATGAAAGCGGGGCTGCGCCGCACGGGCCGCCGCCAAGTGTCCGGCGTGGATGGGGTCGAACGTTCCGCCAAAAATCGCAATGTTCATAAGAATCGGGAAATAGGGTGATCGGAAGACCCGGTCGTCCTTCGGGAGAGTGATAATGGACGAAATTCGAAACCAGAAACCCGCATCCTATATCCTGCGATATTCGCCCTCTGGATATGGTAATCCGTTGGCAGTGGCTTGTTCACCCAATTTCCCGATCGACCGATTGCCCAACTTCCCCTTCACCTGATTTCGGCAACAGCTCCAGCTCGGCCCAGATCGCTTCCTTTAATTCTTCCAGCCCTTCGCGTGTTACGGAGGAAATCTCGTACAGAGGCAGAGCACGTTCTGCGCAAAACTCACGGAGGCGAACCAGGCGCTCGCCTTGGCCCGCTGCGTCAATACGCGATGCCACCAGAAGTGATGGCTTGGCGGCGACCGCCGGGCTGAAACTTTTCAGTTCGTTCAGTATGATGTTGTAATCCTCCCGCGGGTCGCGGCCGGACTCTTCGGCAACGTCGATCATGTGGAGCAGTAAGCGCGTTCGCTCCACGTGCCGAAGGAAACGGATGCCCAGGCCCTTTCCTTCGTGCGCTCCGGCAATCAGACCCGGGATGTCCGCCATGACGAAAGAGCGATCTCCTTCCAACCCCACCACCCCCAGGCAAGGAGCGAGAGTCGTAAATGGATAGTCAGCAATGCGTGGACGTGCGGCGCTAAGTCGAGAAATCAGAGTTGACTTGCCAACATTGGGGAAACCCACCAACCCGACGTCGGCGAGTAACTTGAGTTCCAACCGTAAATCGCGCACAACACCTGGCGTGCCGGGTTCGGCTCTGCGCGGAGCCTGGTGTGTGGACGTAGCAAATCGCGCATTTCCACGTCCGCCGCGCCCGCCCGTGGCGGCGATCACTCGAAGTCCGGGCGTGTCGAAATCCCAGAGCTTTTCTCCGCTCGCCGAATCGTAAACCACGGTGCCCACCGGAAGCGTTACGATGTTGTCTGCCCCGTCTTTGCCGTGTCGACTTGAGCCCTCACCGTGGCCCCCTCGCGTGGCGCGAAATTCAGGGTTAAAGCGGAACTTCAGCAAGGTGTTCAAGTGGGCATTACTCTCGAGGACGATGTCGCCGCCGCGTCCGCCATCGCCGCCACTGGGGCCGCCGCGTGGCACGAACTTCTCCCGCCGAAACGCTACACAGCCGTTTCCCCCTCCCCCGGCGGCAATGTGAATTTTGGCTTCGTCAATGAACATGTTGTTGAATGATCGGGAAACCGGGTGATCCGGTAATTGGGTGAGCAGGTCGGGAGACCCGATGATCCGATACCTGGGGTCAAGGCAAGGCCCGTTCGGCCTGCGTTGTTCCAAGTTCACCCAATCACCGGACCACCCGGCCCTCAGTTCGTAGATGGGACAAGGATGCTGACGAATCGGCCCAAGCGTCCTTTGTCTTCAAATCGCACAACTCCTGAGACCTTCGCGAAGAGCGTGTCGTCTTTGCCGAGGCCGACATTTTCACCGGCCTTCAGGCGCGAGCCCCGCTGGCGGACCAGAATCGACCCGCCAGATACCATCTGGCCGTCAAAACGCTTCACACCCAATCTTTGCGCGTTGGAGTCGCGACCATTGCGGGATGTCCCTTGACCTTTCTTATGTGCCATAATGCCTTTCCTTGAAAAAGTCGGGAGTTCGAAACTAGAAGTCGGAGACCTAGCACCTGGATGCAATTGCTAAAGCACGGCACCAGTTTCTGGCTTCTAGATTCCGACTCTCAAGCTGTAATGATGTCTTGGATCAGAACCTGGCTGAAATTTTGGCGATGACCCAGCGTGCGCCGATATTGCTTCTTGCGTTTGTATTTCAACACTCGCACCTTGGGGGCGCGATCGTTAGTAAGAATTTTTCCTGTGACCTTGGCGTTCTCCACCAGGGGAGCGCCGACGGTGAGTTTTTCCGTTCGCACCGCAAACACGTGGTTGAACTCGACGACCGAGCCCGGGTCGCCCGCCACGCGCTCCACTCGAATGATGTCGCCGGGTGAAGCCTTGTACTGTTTCCCGCCTGTCCGAAAGATAGCGTACATAGATTTCTCGTCTCCTGTTTCCCAAAACAACCATTATACGAAGCGAGTTTGTAAACTGTCAATCAAATGCCGGAATTCGGGTGCCGTGCCATTGTCGCATGGCACAACTCGTGCGGCGCCTCCAAGAACGCTCAACGTGCAGGTGCCCATCATTGGTGGGTCCGTCTACCAAATACGTGCCGGCGGCCCGCCACATCTGTTTTTCAACAATTTGGAAGAAATGTGAGTAAAATCACAATCCAGAAACGATTCCGAGTCAAGACCTTCGGGTAGGTGTTATAGGGACGAGCCGTAAAGAGATTTAGAGGTGTAACCAAAAGTGGACATCTGTAGCAAGGGCTTATTCCTCGAAGCGACTTCCAGAGGGTAGGATCGCTTCTGACCATCCGTTTTGCTGGCCAAATCTGCGGCGGGGTTGGTTGACATTAGCCCATTTCGATGCCTTTGCTCTTCACCGGCAAGCGCTTTTGGCGTAATTGAGGAAACATTCTTGCTGAGTTCGGGGGCCTTGCTCCGAATGGGTTGCCAACGGTCATTACTTGGGCTTTTTGGCAACCCATGTGCATACATAGGAGTGGGGAAGTGTGGTAGGATAGTTTTGCCGGAGCGCCCAGGCGATTGCTAGGTTGCCTTTGCGGCCGTGATGCAAAGCCGCTGGCCAAGCGCGCGATGAGGTGTGATGGCCAATTCCCACTTTCCAGCTTCACAAAAAAGTGCTTTGGGGTAATACTCTATTATCACCGCGCGGAACGCCCTGGCGTTCGCACAGAAATTCTGGATTGACCACAAGTGCAAGTGCCGGACAAGATGAAGAGATGCGATCCGGTGTGAGAGGTTATCGGGGACTTGGTCCCATTAATTCGGGAAACGTGCGCAACAATAACTTGGAACATTCTCAAGATATTGCTATGCTCTAGCCCTCGTCAGGCGGGAGATTGCGAGAAAATTGATGCGGGCAGAAAAACCTGTGTGGGTTGATCGTATGCAAAGAATGGGAAAAATGGTTCGCTTTGGAGTCCTTCCGCTGATGGCGGGAGCAACTCTTCTTTTGGCAATTAGCGCAAGCATCTCGTCGGGCGCAGAGCGTGACGCAGCTCCGCCGCTTGCCCCCTCTACCGCGGACGCTCAAGCGCGCGTGAAGGCAGTTGAGACGAATTTGCCATTGAGCTTCGAGAAAAACGTCGGCCAAGTCAAGGGGGCGGGCGCGCGGGATGTCCGGTATATTTCCCGCGGGAGCGACTATTCGCTTTTCTTGATCTCGACAGGGGCCGTCCTGGAGGTGGGACACCGCCGGTCCGGGTCGGCCTCGACTGATCGTGACGCTGTGATCGCCATGCGGCTTTCCGGAGCTAACCCAGTCGAGACTTTGACCGGAATGGACGAATTGCCCGGAAAAAGCAACTACTTCATCGGCAACGACCCTTCGAAATGGCGCACCGATGTCCCCAACTATGCCCGCGTCGCGGAGAAGGGTATATATCCAGGCATCGATCTTGTTTACCACGGTAATCAAGGGCAACTGGAATACGACTTTGATGTGGCTCCCCAGGCCGATCCCGGAAGGATCCGCTTCGCTTTGGAAGGTGCGCAGGGGTTGCGCGTTGATTCCGAGGGTGACCTGCTGGTGAAGGTGGAAGGCGGAGAGTTGCGCTTCCGCCGCCCAGTGGCTTATCAGAAGGCGGCTGGCGCCAACCGTCAGATTCCCGTCAGTTACATGTTGAAGGGAAAAGACCAAGTGGAATTTCGCTTGGGTTCTTACGACCGCCGGCAGCGGTTGGTGATCGACCCTATCCTGTCCTATTCCACTTACCTGGGCGGCAGCAACATCGACGCTGGCAACGGCATCGCGGTTGCGCCCGATGGCACGGCATTCATTACCGGTGGGACTTTCTCGACCGATTTCCCCAACACGCATACCTTGCAGTCAAACGGTCCTGGCTCCCCTGACTTTCCAATTGACGCTTTTGTCACTAAAATCAGCGCGGACGGCTCTACCTTAGTATACTCAACCTATCTCGGTGGCTCTAAGGAGAACGTAGCAAATGGAATCGCTGTTGATGATGCCGGCGAGGCGTTCGTGGTCGGCACCACGTTTTCGGGAGACTTCCCTGTCACCCCTGGGGCCGTCAATACGCTCTGCGGAGCGGATGGGCAGTGCGGCGCGACTTGGAACCCCCAGGGTTACATTGTCTCCAACGCTTTTGTCACCAAGCTGAACACCGCGGGGTCGGCCTTAGTCTATTCCACGTTCTTCGGTTCCTACGAAAACGTGGAGGGCAACGCAATTTCCGTAGACAGCGCTGAGAATGCCTATATTACCGGGACGGTAGGCCCGAACATCGAAGAAACGGTTATACTTGCACCCCCTGAGGTGCCGCCCCCGCCCTTTCCGATTGTTGGGGGATTTGAGACGACATATAACAGTCAGCCCGAAGACACGAATGGAATCTGTACAACGGCTCTCTGCTCCGGTACGAACGCCTTCATCGCCAAGATCGATGCCCCGGGTTCCGGACTCCTTTATTCCAGTTACCTCGGCGGCGACAACACGAGCTACGGATATGGCGTTGCGGTTGATACGGCCGCGAATGCTTATGTCACGGGCTTAACCTATTCGGATACCGGCTTTCCCCTGACCGGCGCCACCGCGCTCCAGACCACTTATGCTGGAGCAGGTGATGCCTACCTGTCCAAGGTGAGTACAACCGCAACGGGAGCCGCGTCATTGGCTTACTCCTCTTACCTGGGTGGCAGCGGAATTGATCAAGCCAACGCTGTGGCCGTAGACACAAGTGGAAACGCCTATGTCGTCGGCGGGACCACGTCCGTCGCGACCGCCCTGGGATTCACAGTGCCCGCTGGGGGTTTTCAGACAAATTGTACTCTGGATTCGTCGAGTGACTGCGAAGGTGACGCCTTTCTCGCCAAGCTAAACCCCACGCTCAGCGGCTCAGCCTCGCTCCTCTATTTCACTTGGTTGGGTGGTTCCTTTGCTGACTCTGGTACCGGGGTTGCCGTCAGCTCCGGCGATAATGTTTATATCACCGGGTCAACCGTTTCCACCAATTTCCCCATCGCGGGCGCGGTCTTTCAGCCCAACTACGGCGGTGGAAACTCGGATGCTTTCGTTACCGAACTGAATCCGGCTAACCCTTCCGCAACAGCTTTAATCTATTCGACTTACCTCGGCGGCAGCAATACGGACACGGCGAGTTCGATTGCCATCGATACCAGCGGTGCCGCCTACGTCACGGGGCAGACGTGCTCCCTCGACTTTCCCCTTGCTAACCCGGAGCAACCTACATACGGCGGCAACTGCGACGCGTTTGTGTCGAAGGTCATTCTGTCGGGCGGAGTTTCGCTCAACCCGCCGGGCTTGATTTTTGCCAGTGAGAACGTTGGCCAGGAGAGCCCGGCGCAGACCGTAACCCTGACGAACGGGGCCAATGTCGCGCTCGCCATCGGCAGCGTCGTTTTGAGCGGCGACGACAGCGGCGACTTCACCATTCAAACAAATACCTGCACCGGATCGATTCCCGCCCTGGGGACGTGCGCGCTTACCGTGACCTTCACGCCAACATCAATTACGCCCCCAGCGCGCACCGCCAAGATTACGTTCACGGACACGGAGACCGGCAGCTCACAGGAGACGCAGGTGGTCGACCTGACCGGCACTGCGGGTTCGGCTCCCATCGTTACGCTGTCGTCCTCGAGTCTGCTTTTCGCTACCCCACAGAATGTGGGAGTCGCGAGCGCGCCGATGATCCTGACCGTGTCGAATACCGGCACGGCAGCTTTGACCATCACGACGGTTACGGCGAGCGGTAGTTTTGCGGTGCAGAGCAATAATTGCACGGTTGCGCTCCAGGCCACGACACCTGCCTCAAATTGCACCATCGGGGTTACCTTCACCCCGACCTCGGCCGGACAGAGCGTCGGTTCGCTGACCCTAACGGATAATGCGCCCAATAGTCCCCAAATCATTCTGCTGACGGGAACGGGAGAGTCTCAGCCTATAGTTTCGCTCTCGGCCAGCTCATTGACCTTTGGAACTCAACCGGTCAACACCACCAGCGCGGCACAGACCGTGACGGTTACGAACAGCGGTTCCGCTCCGCTGGATATTACGTCGATTGTCGCCGCAGGCCCCTTTGCTCAAACGAACACCTGCAGCGCGGCGGTGGCGCCAGCGGGCATTTGTACCATCAGTGTGACTTACACCCCCACGACGGCGGGTAGCGCCCTGGGTACGGTCACTTTGATGGACAACGCGCCCAATAGTCCCCAAGTGATCTCTCTGACGGGTGGGGGCTCGAACTTTGCCATCGCGATCAGTCCTGCCTCTGGCACCGTCGTGGCGGGAAATAGCACGAACATCACCGTCGGTGTGACTTCCGCAACCGGCTTCACCTCGGTGGTCACTCTGGCGTGCTCGGGCTTGCCGGCGATGGCGACTTGCTCGGCTGCCCCATCGTCCGTAACGCCCACTGGGTCGACCCCGGTGAATTCAACCGTGACCATCAGCACCACGCAGCGCACTTCGCTCTTGCCGAGGAGCCTGCCGCGGCCGCTTGGACCGGGTTGGACTGGGCGTCCGGGGATTTGGGTGTTACTGGCGTTGCTCATGATGGCTTCCGGCCTATGGGCAGTGCGGAAGAATCGCAGGCAATGGAGTTGGGCTGTCCTCGCCCTTGCCGCGCTGTGGCTTGCCAGTTTTGCCGCTTGCGGCGCTGGGGGAGCTGGCTATGTCAACACCACCGGCACTCCTGCAGGCACTTACACGGTCACCGTGACGGGGACGGCAGGGACGCTGACCCAGTCGGCCAGTTTCACCTTGACGGTTCAATAAGCTCGGCCGTCGGGATGCGTGTTAGAAGTTTTGGTTTTTCGGCGGGGATTAGGCGGGATGACCACGCTGCTTGGTTTGGCACGGTCCTCCTGGCGAAGGCTTGACACGGGCAGGGTGCCTGGGGAAGAGCGGGCAGAATGCCCGTGCTCCTACTTGTGGCGCCGCAACTGGTCGGCTTTTTCTCACAGGCACTCAACCCCCGGCCTTTCACAGGCATTTGCACCCTAGAGGAGGGAGACCTCATGCGAAAGTTCTTGGTTCTATTGCCGCTATTGGTTGTGCCGGTTTCGGCCTGGGCCGATGATCTACCTAAATTTGAAGTGTTCGGCGGCTATTCTAATCTCGCGGCCAACGTGAACAACTCCAGCATCGATCTGAACGGAGTTAACGGCTCCTTCCAGGAGAACTTGAACTCTTGGTTTGGCGGCGCGCTCGATATCAGCGGCCATTTCGGCACCGAAAGCGGCTTTAAGGTCAACACCGAATCGGCAATGTACGGCCCGGTCTTTTCCTATCGGAGGAGTAAGAGCATCACACCCTTTGTCCATGGCCTGCTTGGAGCGGTGCGGGGTTCACCCAACTATCTTGGCATTTCCAAGCCGGAGGAACGTTTTGGGGCTTATTTGGGTGGAGGGCTGGATCTTAAAATCGGCCCCGGCGTGGCTTTGCGGCTCATTCAGGTGGATTACCTGCTGACTCGCTTTAGCAGCTTGAATCAAGACAACATACGACTTTCCGCTGGGATCGTTCTCAATCTTGGGAAGAAGAAATAGTGGCGCTCCCCGGTAGCCGGGTCAACGAGTCTCTTGACCATGTTTGAAACTGAGAGAATAGAAAAAGATGCCCCCGAAAGTTCGGTTCAGGCAAATACCTCAAGAGACCGCCAAGGTGCTACCGACACCGCGGGTGGCGTCCCCTTGCGGAAGCTCGCGCACCTCTCCCAAAGGGAGCCTCGCGATGCAACTTCGACCCGCTCCCGATGGTCCAAGCTCTGGGAAGCTGATCCCCCAGCTCTTCCTCTTCGCCTAGGCCCTGGCGCTGCCTGGCCGAAAGTCCGGCGCTTCGTTCCCTCCTTCCTGACATCGGCCTTGATGCACGTTGCGGTAACGTTCTTTCTATTGAGCGTGCCTTTTGCCGCGCTGCTCATGTGGTTGACGGGACACCAGCCCGAGAATCCGACTCATCGCGATGTGACCGTTGTCGACATTCACCATTTGAATTTGGCGGATTACCTTCCGCGCATTCATCCCCCCGGCCAAGGAAAAGCCCCCGGGCGCGGGGCGAAGCCGGGTGCGCACCCGCGCTTGGGCCATACGCATTTCGATCCGCGGGTCACAATTGTTTCCAACCCGCCCAACCCGGACAATTTTCGGCTTACGCTTAAGACCGAGAATGCGCCACCCACGCTTAAGCTCCCCAACGACCTAAAAATACCGGATTTTATTTCCGGAGGGCCAGCACCCATCCCGGCAGTGGCCAAATCTCCGACTCCGGCTCCGGCAAAGGTGGAAAAACCGACGCCTCCCGCGCCGAGTCCGACCCCACCTCCTGCACCCGTGCAAGCCAAGATTCCACCGCCACCCGTCGAGCCGATTGTACCGCATGTCGCGCCGGTGAGCGCTTCACCGCCGCCTCCACCGCCAACGGTGGCTCTGGCGATGCCGCTTCCCAATATTCCCGTGCCCCAACTTGAGGTTGCTCCGCCACCACCTCCGGTAAAGAACCCGGAGCCGCCCGCTCCCCAGCCAGCTCCCGAGCCGTCCCAATCTGCTGCCCCGCAAACTCCGCAGCCTGCCACGGGTGCATCGTCGGCATCGCCAGGGAGTAAATCGGACGCCGCGGCCCCGGGCGACAAAGCGCAATCCGGCGGTGGTCCGAAGATTTTGGCGCTGAGTGCAGACCCGGTTCCCTTCACGGATCTCTCGCAAATTCCCGCGGGGCAGCACGAGGGAGCGTTTTCAGTCAGCCCGAATGGCACCGACCAGGGATCGCCGGGCGGGGTTCCGGGGGGAGCGCTAGATGTCGGCGAAGGGGGCCACGGCCCCGGGGGCGATAAAAGCGTCGCGGTAGGAAATGGCAAGGGACCCCTCGGCGGTGGTGGGCACGACAGTTCCGATGCCGCCACCCCGTCCGTAAGCGTCAGTGGGACCGGAAATTCAACCGGGAGCTCGGCGGGGGCGCTTTCCCCCATCAACCCTGCGGACCTGGTTTTCCCCGTGAAGCCTGAAACTCCCAAGGTCCACGCGCCCAACATGGTTGTCAGCAGCGGTTCGGGAGGGGGCGGAGGGCTGAATATTTACGGTGTGCTACGCGGCGATAAGATTTACACCGTGTACTTATCCATGCCCGGGAAAAGTTGGATCTTGCAATACTGTGTCCGCCAGAGCGGGCCGAAGGCCGATCCCGGCTCGCACACCATGCAAGTAACCATGGCGCCGCCCTTGACTCCTCCCGGCGTGATTGAGCAATTTGACTTTCACCGCCTCGGCGAGCCGCATGATAACGGCAACAGCATGATCGTTTTGCACGGATTTCTTCATGAGGACGGGACGGTGGGCGAGCTTACGGTTCTCCAGGGTGTCGAAGCCATCCGCGACGCCGCCGCATCTGCCGCTTTTGGCCGCTGGAAGTTTAAGGCCGCCCAGCGCGCCGGGGCCCCCGTGGCCCTCGAAATACTCGTGGGTATACCCTAAGGTGAGGACGGGGAAGCGGGCCGTTCTTTATGCTCCCGTTTTATGTTCCTAATTTGCTCTGGTGGCAGTGGCTGTTGTGCGCTGCGGGAGCCGCACTCCTCGCGAATGTTTCCTATGTGATTTCCGTCTCCGGCGAGGCCCGGAAGCGCGGTGGGGCCCTCGCGACCTTGATGATTCTGCTGTTCGGAACCCTTTTTTTGGCTTCGGTCATCGCCGCATTCGTGTGTGCCGGCCTGGCCGTCATGACCTTTGCCAATTTTAAGTGGTTCGGATGACCATGGTAGGGCCTGAACTACGCATCGCCAGGGGCTCTCTCCTCCTGCTCCGCCGCCTGACCTGCAGAGTGCCGCAAGGCCGAACAGTCATTAACGCAACTTTCGTCCTGATTACTTCGCCCCCAAATCTCCCGGCAATTTCTCCGTGGAACTGGGTGTAAGTCGTTCGGCCATATTTTGCTGACGTGCGAAGGGTGCCCGCCTAGTGCTCAGCCTTCTCTAAGTGTGCGCGCGCGGCCTGCAAATTGTGCCTGGCTGCCTCCATTTTCGGATCGAGACGCAGCGCGGCCTCGAATTCCGGCACGGCTTGCTGGAGACGGCCAAGACGGGCCAGCACCACGCCAAGGTCGCAATGCAGCGCAGCGTCGTCCTGCCGGAAACGCAACGACTCGCGCCACTGCGCGGCCGCCTCTTCCAGTCGGCCTATCTGGGCGTTCTGGGAGCCCAAGATTCGCAGCAGATCCCCCAGTTGCTGCCGGGCTCCGGAGTCTTGTGGGTTGTCGGCGAGCACTTTGCGGAATTCGTCCGCCGCCAGTTCCCAGCGCTGTTGTCTGACGAGCGCGTTGGCTAGGTTGAACCGCGCGCCGGTATAGTGTGGATTTGCCTGGAGCGCTCGTCCGAAGAATCCGACGGCCTCCGTCAAGTCTCCGGTCGAAGCCAACGCCTTCCCGAGGTTGTTTAACGCCTCCGGATGGTCTGGCGACGCCGCGACCGCGCCGCGCAAGTAACGGACAGCGTCCGTGCTGCGGCCGCGGTCAAGCATGATCACGCCGAGGTTAAACTGCGACGTAAAGTCTCTCGGATACTTCTCCAGGCGATGGAGCATGATGGCTTCCTGGAGCTCCGGGCGGCGGTCCTGCGCGCCGCGCGGCAGAACTTGTAGCGACAGGTGTGCCATCTCGTCGATGGTCTGGTTCCCGTGACGGACGCGCTGCGGAGGCTGATGGGGATTGCGCACATTAGCAGCCGAATTGTCGTAATGATAGCGCATGGAAACCACCGTTCCCTTGGGAAGGAAAACGGGTGCTTTGTAGCGATAAACGGCCTGCCAACTCTGGTCCCAATCCGGAATGCGGATCAACCACTTGCGAGTTCCGTCCGGCAATTTCGCATAGCCTTCTAGGACGTGGCCCAAGTAGTGCGCGTGCGGATAGACGGCGAGTACGTCCATATCCATCGGCGTCACAAAGTCGTCGCTTACCAGGAAGTCCGCATCGCCGGGAGGGATATCGAGCGCCCCATCGTGCTCGAGCGGGAGCAGCATCGGATATTTCGTGGCCGGCTCATCGGTGAAGTAAAGCCCTACGGAAGGCTGCACCAGTTCCGGCTTACCCGTTGTCCGCATATGGACATTCAGGATCAGATTGGTTCCGGGGTTAGCGCGCCAAGCCATACCGGCGGGCTCGACCCAGGGAGTGCCGCCGGGCTTCCAAAACAGGAAATGGCTGTCGGAGTCATAACTACCCGACCCGAAGCTGAGGTCCATGCCGGGGAAGCCGTCGGTGCTTTCTCTTGCCTGTGATACTGAGCCGCTACGGTCGAAGTGCCAATCCACGTACATGTTGGCATGATGCACGGCTTGGAGATTGCCCGGGCGAATCTCAATCGCTTTTACCCAGCGCGGGCTCGGCATCTTCAGCGGCAGCACGAAGTTCCAGTATTGGTCCGGCCCGTCCGGGGGCAGATGATAAGGGACAGGGGCCTTGAGCACCAAGTCCGGCTCGCCGTTCTGCCAGCCCGGAACGAACCTTGGGAGCGGAGGAGCATCGGCCGGTAAACCGGCGGGAGATCCCTCCACCACCCACTGCTCGAAGGTTCGGATCTGTTCGTCGGTAAGGCGCCGCTCGTCCCTAAATACACCATAGCCCGCCTCGGGAAGCCAAGGTGGCATGTATCGCCGCTTGATGACCGAGACGATCTGCCGGCCATGCTTGCTGACGTCGGCGTAGGTAAGGAGCGGGAAGGGTCCGGGCTCGCCCGGGCGGTGGCACGGCGCGCAGGATTGGTAAACGATGGGGGCAATGTGCTTGTAGTACGTAATCGGCTCGGTCGCAGCTTGCGGAGAGGCGGCGTTGGCAAAAGCGGGGGTCGGTGGGGCGAGTACCACGCCGCGGGGAGAAGCCGCCCACAAGGCCCCCAGCAAGAGAACGATGAACGCGACACACCTCGCTCTCCCCAGGGCCGTCCTGCGCCAGTGTAAACGGTCAGACATTACACATGCTTTCCCGTCAGGGTTCCGCTGATATAAAACATCCGATCGGGTTGGCGTTGGGGACGGCGACCGGCTTCCCGCTCAGAACTGCGTCGAGCGCCTGCCGAAGATACCGTTGGGTTGGCGTCGCCCGCCGTTTGCCGAAATCAACATACAAGTCATCGATGGGGCCGAGATAAGCCAGCTTGCCCCCCGGTTCAAGTACCGCGACTTCAGGAGTAACGGTTGCCCCGACCCTGTGCACTAATAGATGGGCGGTGTCTGGAATCAGCGGAATGTGGAGGTCAAACTCACGCGCATGGCTCCGGATTTCCCGGACCGAAACCGTAGGATCGGTGTAGACAGCATAAAATGCAGCTTTCCGAGGCCCATATTCGGCGACGATGCGATTCATCTCAGGAATGTAGCTATTCGTGATCGGGCAATCGTTCGTAACGAAGAACAGCACTGCCGCTCTGATCCCCTGGCCAAAGAGATCGACCCGATGTCCGTCGATATCCCTCGAAGTAATGTCTGAAGCCATCGCGGGAGGTGTTTGGGCGGCTCCGGAGCGCCGGGTGGGCGCAAGAACTGCGAGAATCATGAGGACGCAGGACACTAGTCGGAGTAGGGTGGAGCGGACATCTTTCCTCATAAAATCAACAATGCGATGTTCGACCTTAGCCCAAAGGCCGGACTGCCGCAACCATATGACGCGTGGCGGATTCAATATCTCCTTGCGCCTGCTCTGAAAGTTACCTCTTGTGTCTGAGTCCTGTCAACCGGACGTGGGTTCCGGTAGTGCCTGATTTGAGGCGTACCGCCGGCCTCCAGCCGGCACAGGAGCCGCCAAGATGGCGGCGCAACGTTCAACTTAGGATGCCACCTGGGTTCCCATCCTAAAATCCCGGAAATGCTCGATCAGGCGTTTCCCACCAGCCTTCTGCTGGTCGTTGCCCGTTGCCGATACGCATTTATGTGGCCTATCTATGCTGACATAAGACGACTGCCGCACTTGACCCGGAAAATCCGGCAGGGCTTCTCCCGCCTTTGGGGCAACGCCGGCAGATACTCTTTCATAACGGGATTATTAACTTTGATGGGACTAGACAAACATCGATTCCCCTTATACTATGAACCGTGATCAGTAGAGCAACCTGGGTAAGAGTCCTCACAAACGCTGTTGCAGCTGTATGACTGGGGGGCGGGCCAATGATGGCACAGCTCCCGTTATGGCGGTAATGACGAATGTTTCGGGCACGGGTTTTGGCGCTAGACGAAGTGACATGTGATTAAGACTGCGGACGCCACTTCGACACCTGGAAAAATGAATCAGTACGGAGGCCGAACATGATGGGCATGCTCAGGCGGAGCCCGAATTCAGCGTCACTGCGAATGCGTGTGAAAGCTCGCATCCGCACGGCGGTTTCGATCGCGCGTGGCGAGGGGGGCCAGTCGCTGCTTGAATTCGCTTTCGTATCCACGTTCATCCTATTTCCCCTGCTTCTCGGAATCATTGTGTTCGGGATTGCGTTCAACAACCAACTTACCCTGACGAATGCGGCGAACAGCGGCGCGCAGATTATGTCGGTCAGCCGCAACCAGGGAACCGACCTTTGCACCATGGTGAACAACGCAGTTTACCCGGCGGCGTCAACCCTCAATAAGACCATCAACGGCCAAGCGCTCACGTTCACGCTTAATGTTTATTCAACCGCGACCGCCTATACAAGCTATGGGCCGGAGACCGTGGTTTTTTCGAGCACGGGCGCCCCGACTTGCTCCGCCGCGGAAGGAAAACTAACGCAGAATATGGCGGCCACCATAACGATGAATTATGGCTGTGGCCTCAATTTCTTCGGATGGAATATAGCGTCCACATGCAAACTCACTGCACAAGCATCGGAGGTTGTCCAATGAGCCTTGACAAAGGGTCCTCTATCCCACGACGGCGCGATGGCGAGCGCGGGCAAGCGCTCGTGATGGTTCCGGTTCTCTTGGCTGGTCTTCTCTGTGCGGCCGCGGTTGTTGTTGACATAGGAAACCTTTATTTTTCCTACCAGGAGCTCCTCAGTGCTACCCGGGCGGCGGCCGTAGCGGGTGGGCAGGCCATGCCTAACGGCAATGCACAAACCGTTGCCGATCAGTATAGCGGCGACGCGACGGTGGGGGCATTGTATAATATCCATCCCAACTTGGTCATGCAGTCGGTGAATGTTAGTTTTGCTTGCGTGGCGCCGACCACCTATTCCGCTTTAGGGCTTCCCCAGTGTTCTATTTTTGGCAGCCAACCCAACGCCAACGTCATCCAGGTGACGGAGACGGCGCACGCGAACACGTTCTTCGCCAAGGTGTTCGGCGTTCCGTACCTCACCATCACGGCCACTGCGACTGCCAGTGCCAGAGGTGGCCAATTTAAGCCGTACAATATTATGATGGTCCTTGACACCACGGGGTCGATGAACACGGGTAACGACACGGGGTGCGTCACCGGCCTAACGGGCACAGTAACGCCCGAGCGGTGCGCACAGTATGGCATCCAACAATTGCTCGATGAGCTCGATCCCTGTTCCACTTCCCTCGCAACCTGCGGTACCGGCTATACTCCGGTCGACCAGGTCGGCCTCATGGTGTTCCCAGGGTTATGTGATGATACGGCGACGGGAGTCACCACTGGAAATTGCCCCGCTGCCACGAGTTTGAACAACACGATAGAGAATACCACCTATGCACCTCCTGATACCAATTGTCCTTCGACGGCCCCCCCGATCGCCTCGTACAACAACGACCCGGAATACCTGCTCGTTGGTTTATCGAGCAACTACCGGCTCTCTGACACGTCGGCGCTGAACTTCGGCACCGGCAACTCAGCCATGGCAAGTGCCGCTGGGGCCGGGACGGATAATTGCGGGGTGCAAGCTCCGGGCGGCAAGGATACGTTCTACGCGGGCGTACTTGTCGCGGCGCAACAATACCTCGCGGCGAACTCCCGGAGGGGCTCGCAGAATGTGATCATCATCCTTAGCGATGGCGACGCAAATGCTGTGGGAGGTGATATGGGTGGGACTGTGGCACAGACCGTTTCTCTTCCCGATATGGGTGGTGCCACCACCTTCCCGACCACGAACGAGTGCACGCAGGCGATTGAGGCGGCAAGTTATGCCAAGAGTGCCGGAACCTTGGTCTACTCCATCTCCTACGGCTCGGGGACATCGGGGTGCTCTGCTGGGGAAGGTCTTACCCCGTGCCAGACGATGCAGGGAATGGCCTCCCTTCCCTTATCGGAGTATTTCTTCTCCGTGCCTGACGCGGCGGTAAGCGGCGGTACGGTATGTCCCAATGCCGCGCCAATCACCCAGTTGAGCCAAGTCTTTCAGCAGATCGGGGATGACTTTACGACTTCCAGGTTGATAAACAACACTGTATTCTGACGCCCCTCAGGGATGGGGGGCGAGGAACTCCGAATGGGCGCGGGGAAGGTCCCCGCGCACTGGAGTTCAACCGGCGCCAACGACCGCAATCGCGGTGCCGGGTGGTTGGACGGAGTGAAGGTGTCTGATCCCTTCGTGTTGACGATTTTCTTCTTGTCGGAGCAAGGCTGCCTTGGCCGTGGCAGCTCAAGGGCAAGATGTCCCTCCCATTTCGATCCTGGTTGGAGTAGGATGGGGATGGCCCGGTGATGTTCGAAGTTTTCCTCGCAAAGAAAGGTCTGAGCGCGTAGTGCGCGTGACGACTTGAAAGCCTAAATTTACCAGAGAAGGGTTTTAGGAGGGGGAGGAAGTGTCTTTTACCGACCTCTCGCTCGCAGCGCCATGAAGGACAAAGAAACCATTCGAGTCTGCTTCTGTACCGCCGAAGCGGATTTTGGCGAACTTTTGGGCCGAGCCTTGGGCCCGGAATTTGCCGTGACCCCCGACGCGTGTGAAAACGCTGATCTCCCCCCAGCCTGGCAGGAAGGCTATGATTGCGTCCTGCTGGACTTGCGCGACCTTCCCGTCGGAGCTGAGGCAGAGACTGCACTACGGCATTTGGCAAAATTCCGGCGGACGGAGTCTTCATCTCCCATCGTTGTCCTGGCGGTGGAAGAGGATTCTGCCTTCTTGCGCGAATTGGTGGAGGCGGGGGCGTACGATGTCCTTGCCAGCCCTCCGGATATTCAAGAACTGCGCTGGGTGTTGCGCCGCGCCCACCGCCTGCACCGGGTGGAGATGGAGTTGCGCGAACTGCGCTCGGCACAATCGCTGGCGGACCGGCTGGACGACCTGATCGGCTTCACCGAGAACATGCAGGAAGTATTCGCCATGGCGCGAAAAGTGGCGGCGTGCGACGTGAACGTGTTAATCACGGGAGAGACGGGCACGGGGAAAAGCATTTTGGCGCGCGCGCTGCATCGGCTCAGTCCCCGCAATGGCGGGCCGTTTGTGGCCTTTTCCTGCGCCAATCTGCCGGAGCACTTGGTGGAGGACGAATTGTTCGGCCACGAGAAGGGCGCCTTTACCGGAGCTTTGACCCAGCGGCATGGGCGGTTTGAGGCCGCGCACGGCGGAACCCTTTTTCTGGATGAAATCGGGGATTTGCCCATGGGATTGCAGGCCAAGCTGCTGCGCGTGCTGCACGACCGCACGTTTGAACGCCTGGGCAGCAACACCTCGCTCACCGTGGATGTGCGCCTGCTCTGCGCGACGCACCAGAACCTCGAGCAGATGGTGAAGGAGGGGGAATTCCGCGAGGACCTCTACTACCGCCTGAACGTGATCCAGTTGCACATGCCACCCCTGCGCGAACGGAGCGGCGGGATTATTATGCTGGCCCATCATCTGCTGCAACAGGTCTGCCGGGAATTCAACCGGAACGTGACCCGCTTCTCGCGCACGGCGATTGAAGCCATCGATGAATACGCCTGGCCGGGGAACGTTCGCGAACTGGAGAATGTGATTCGACGGGCGGTGGTTCTGGCGGAAGGGCAGACGATTGAAGTTTGGAATTTGCCGGGGAAAATGCGCCAGGGCCTTGATGAAGCGCAAGTGGCGCGGTCGTATGAAGATGAACTGCGGGACTTCAAGCGCCGTCTGGTGGTGCGGACCCTGCAAAAGTGCGATGGCAATAAGGCCGAAGCCGCCCGCGTCCTGGGCGTGGCGCGCGGCTATTTGCACCGATTGATCCACGACCTGAAGATTCAATCGGAAGAGACTGCCCTCGAGGCCAACGGCCCCGTCGAACTCCCGGGATCGAATGTGGTGATGTAGTACGGGAAACGGGATACGTCGTTCAGGATACCAGATTCGCGATTCGGGGCTTGAGGTTTGGTTCAAGGGGGGCTGATCTCGGAACCTCGAATTACGTTCGGATGCGGTTAGGCTGAGGCTCGATCACAAACCAGTCGGTTTTCCGGCAACGAACACCGAATCCCGGATTCCGATTCCCTAACCCCGTTTCCCGTTTCCCGTACCCCGTCTCCCGTACTCCCTATGCCCTCAGGCCCAATTCAAGATTCGTTCTGCCTGGAATTTCTCATCACCAACCAAAACTCCGACGGAGGGTGGGGCTACCATCCCGCCTCTCTCAGCGCGGTGGAGCCCACGGCATGGGCGCTCGCCGCTCTGCTCTCCTGGCGCGATAGTCCCGCTCCGGCGGAGGCGTGTACACGTGCCCGGGAATGGCTGCTTAAGGCCCAGCGAGTAGATGGCTCCTGGCCAAGCTATCCCGGGCAGCCCCAAGGCTGCTGGGTGACCTCGGTAGCGTCGCACTCGCTGGTTCTTCAGGGCGGAGCGGAAGGAGCCGTGCAAAAGGGTCTCGAATGGCTACTTGCGGCGTGGCCGGCCGAGGGATCGCTCTGGTGGCGGCTGCGCCAAAGCGTGTTTCCCTCCGGAGTGGTTCGCCAGGATTCCTCGCTGCGAGGCTGGAATTGGACGCCCGGCACGGCGAGTTGGGTTGAGCCTACCGCCCATGCGCTGCTGTTTCTGCGCGCCTTGCCCCCGCAACTGCTTCCTCCGGGGGCAACGAAGCGTCGACAATTAGCCGAGGGCATGCTCTTTGACCGCACGTGCCCGGGCGGGGGATGGAACACCGGCAACCCCCTAGTTTATGGCGTGGCAGGTGTGCCGCGCACGGGCCCCACGGCGTGGGCGCTGCTGGCGCTGCGGGATCATGCGGACCGGGCGGAGATCCAGAAGAGCCTGGCTTGGCTCGAGGGAGCTTACAGCGGCATTCACGGGCCCGCGTCGCTGGCGCTGGCGCACCGTAGCCTGGCGGCCTATGGCCGGCGTGTTTCCCCGCTCGCACCCTCGCTCGGTGAGCTATACTCGCAGAATCAGTTCTTTGGAAATGTGCTCACAATCGCCTGGATTATGCTAGCGTTGAAGGAGGAAGAAAGTAGCCCCGCCCCGTCCGCCGGGGAGGGCGCAACCCGATGAGCTATGCCCAGCCCAGCCTGATGCCTTCGTTCTCGCGCCCCGAGTCGCGGGTGGCCATCGTTCGCTCGGAGAAATACGACCACGATCTCAGCGCCTTGATTTTCGCCGCCTTGCGGGAGTTCGATCTCCCCGTGGCGGGGAAAAAGGTGCTCCTGAAGCCAAATTTCGTTGAGCCCGACCCCGAGGGCACGATCAATACCAACCCCGCCGTGGTGGGTGGCGCGCGCGAAGCCTTCCTGCGCCTGGGTGCGGAGTCGGTCGTGGTAGCCGAAGGTCCTGGGCATGAGCGGGACACGGAAGGGATTGTCGAAACCATCGGGCTGCGTGATTTCCTGGGTCCCCTGTCGAAACTGTTCGTGGATCTGAACCTGGACGAGGTCCAGGCAGTGAACTTGCGCACCCGGGCCTCCAAGCTCAAGCAACTGTATTTTCCCCGCACCGTTCTGGAAGCGGACTACATCGTTTCCATGCCGAAGCTGAAGACCCATCATTGGGTGGGGGCCACTCTCTCGCTGAAAAACATGTTTGGCATCGTGCCAGGATGCTGCTATGGTTGGCCAAAGAATGTTCTGCACTGGGCGGGAATCACGTCTTCCATTCTCGATATCAACAGCACCGTGCGGCCGGATTTCGCCATCGTCGATGGCATCGTGGGGATGGAGGGCAACGGTCCCATCCAGGGCTCGCCCAAGCGCAGCGGCGTGCTCGTCCTGGGTGACGACCCCGTGGCGGTTGACGCCACTTGCGTTCGCGTGATGGGCCTCGATCCCCAGCGCATCGATTACCTCGCCAAAGCTGGCGCGTTGTTGGGGCACTTGCAGCCGGGAAAAATCCGTCAACTCGCGGAGAGCGTGGCGAGCGTCAGAACTCCCTTTGCGGTTCTTCCCGCCTTCCAGAAGCTCGTAGCCGGGAATGGCAAGTAAATGCGCAGGGGCGGAATGATTTCAGGAGCGGATCGGTGAATTCTGAGACGTTGGCTGTACCCCCCAATTTGGCGACTACCCTACCACCTTCGCCTTGGAAGAAGATTATTTCGTTCCCTGTCGCCCTGGCAGCTTTGCTGGTGGCGGCGGCGTTCGTGCCGCTGCGGGACTTTGTCGTTGACCCCGACGTTTGGTGGCATCTCAAGGTCGGCGCCACGCTTCTTTCCACCCACCACTGGCCTGCGGTGGACCCTTACTCCTTTACCGCTCACGGCACCCCATGGATTGCCTACGAGTGGCTGGGCGAGGTGATGCTGGCAGCCGTCCAACATGCCTGGGGAATCCGCGGGCTGTTGGCGCTCGAGATTGGCCTTTCGGCTGCAATCCTCATCGCTCTTTTCGGACTCGCCACCGTGCGCAGTGGGAACTCGAAAGCGGCATTCGTGGTCTGCGCCGTAATTCTGCCGCTGGTCTACCCCTCTTGTAGTTTACGGCCGCAGATGCTCGGCTATTTGTTTCTAGTGCTCACCCTTATCATTCTCGAACGCTTTCGCCGGGGCCGTACCGGCACACTTTGGTTCCTGCCGCTAATCTTCCTGATTTGGGTCAATACGCACGGCAGTTTTGTCCTCGGACTTTTTGCGCTGGGAGTCTATTGGGCCAGCGGGCTGGTGGAGATTCACTGGGGGGAACTAACTTCGCGGGTTTGGACTGCCGGCGAACGCCTCCGCCTGGAATTGGCAGCTCTGCTGATATTGATCGCGCTCATGATAACGCCTTACGGAACGGAGGTCTGTCTCTACCCGCTGAATATGGCCTTCTCTCAGCCGATCAACGTGAACAATATCCAGGAATGGCAGTCGATGCTGTTTGGCGAGTTTTTCGGCAAGCTTTTCCTCGCCTTGGTCCTCGGCTTTATTCTGGCGCAGGTTACTCTGCGGCCCGCTTGGCGGCTGGAAGAGCTGGTGATGTTTTTCGCCGGAGTTGTCGCCGCTTGTTTGCATGTTCGCTTCGTTCTAGCCTTCGTGCCTTTCTGCCTGCCGCTGTTTGCCGAAATCGTGGCCCGCGCGGTTCCCCCCTACGAGCCTGCGAAAGACAAGTACGCGCTGAATGCTGTTCTGATGGTGCTTGTCGTCACTGGCATCGTGTGGTTTTTCCCCTCCCAATCCAGGCTTGAAAAAATCATGGATCAGAAGTGGCCGGTGAAGGCCGTGGCGTACCTGAAGCTACACCCTGTTCCCCGGCCGATGTTCAACACCTACGGCTACGGCGGCTACCTCATCTGGCAGTTGGACGGTCAAAACAAGGTTTTCGTCGATGGCCGGGCGGATATTTACGAACGGACTGGCCTACTTGCCGACTACCTGGCCATCGCGCGGGTGCAGGTTGCCGCGCCCCGCCTGTTGGACGAGTACGGCGTCCAGTCGTGCCTGGTTGCTCGTGACGAGGCGCTGCGAACGCTGCTGGAGGTGATGCCCGGCTGGCAGAGAGTGTACAGCGATGACCTGAGCGCGCTGTTCGTCCGCAAGGGCGGGAATCCCGAAACACTCCCGGCGAGGAAACAAGACAAGCCGTGAGACACCCTGTAGGCGGGCGAATTCCACGATGCTGATTTGGATCGAACTCGGTGTGACACTGGTTTTGGTCGTCATGGGATTTACGTGCCCTCGGATAGGTTCTTCCTGGGGGACGTCACTCGAGCGTAGCTTGGTGACACTGGCTAACCGGCAAAAGCTCTCCGTCATCATTGTAGGCCTTGTAGCACTCGCTACGCGCGCGGCGGCGCTGCCGGTCCTGCCTGAGCCGCAGCCTCATATTAACGACGAATTCAGCTTTCTCCTGGCTGCGGATACTTTTGCCCACGGCCGCCTGGCCAATTCTCCTCATCCGATGTGGATTCACTTCGAAACATTCCATGTGATCCAGCAGCCGGTTTATGCCTCAATGTACCCTCCGGCGCAGGGTCTGGTGCTGGCGTTTGGGCAGGTCACGACCGGCCATCCGTTTGTGGGGGTTTGGCTGAGCCTTGGACTCATGTGCGCCGCTTTCTGCTGGATGCTGCAAGGTTGGTTGCCGCCGGCTTGGGCGCTATTGGGAGGACTGCTGGCGGTGATGCATTTCGGCATATTCAGCTATTGGGCCGATAGCTACTGGGGCGGGGCGGTGGCTGCGACCGGCGGGGCGCTGGTCCTGGGGGCATTGCCACGAATCAAGCGGTCGCAACGCGTGGGTGACGCCCTAATGATGGGGCTGGGTGCGGCGGTTCTCGCCAACAGCCGCCCATACGAAGGGATGATCCTATGCATACCGGTCGCCGCGGCGCTAATTACGTGGTTCGTGCGTGAGCCGCGGCCCTCGCTTCGCGTGGTGGCGACGCGAGTCGTAGCGCCAATCACCGTCCTCCTGATCCTGGCGGGGCTTGCTATGGGCTACTACTTCTGGCGCGTTAGCGGCAGCCCATTTCGGATGCCCTACCAGGTGGACCGCGACACTTACGCGATGGCGCCTTACTTCATGTGGCAGACTCCCCGACCCGAGCCGGCCTATCATCACTCGCGCATGCGCGATTTCTATACGCAAAATGAATTGAATTTCTTCAAACAAACTCGCACCCTGCTGGGCATGGCGGCCGTGATCATGGTTAAATTCATTCACCTCTGGCTGTTTTACTTTGGCCCCCTGCTTTCACTCCCATTTCTATTCGTGGTGGCCACTTTGCCGAGAGGCTTCTCGTGGAGCTCAATCCCCCAGGAAACACGCTTCCTCCTGCTAGTCGCCGTTGTATATTTCGGGGGACTCGCCTTGGAGGTGTTTTTCTTCACCCACTACGGCGCGCCCCTCACGTGCGTGATCCTCGCTCTGGTCTTGCTGGCCACGCGGCGCATGCGCCAATGGCAGTGGCAAGGTCTGCCAACGGGACGGTTTCTGAGCCGAGCACTGCCGCTAGGATGCGCACTTCTATTGATGGTACGATGGGGCGCGGGCTTGCTCCACTTGCCAGTCACCCCGGACTGGCCGCCCACCTGGTACAACGCCAAAGTAGTTGAAACGGATCGCGCCCGGATGTTGGGGCAGTTGCAGGATTTGCCGAAGGGCCAGCTCGTTTTCGTGCGATTCGCGCCGCGCTCCAAGTCAGGCTTCGACTGGGTGTACAACTGCGCCGACATCGACAAGGCCAAAGTAGTCTGGGCAGCGGACATGGGCGTTGCACGCAATCAAGAGTTAATTGATTACTTCCGGGAC
Organism: uncultured Acidobacteriota bacterium; assembly: GCA_964501985.1. GTDB lineage: Bacteria > Acidobacteriota > Terriglobia > UBA7540 > UBA7540 > Bog-366. The sequence continues at coordinate 43,168 of CAZCVY010000008.1, forward strand.
CGTCAAGTTTGGTTGGCGGAACCCGACAGAGACCCGGCGCAATGGGAGCCGTATGACGAGCACGCGAGTAAATAATCTCGCTGCCCACGTTTCAGGACCGGACCGGGGGTTGCCGTCCCCTCACTGCTGCACCAAAAGTTGAACGGAGGATTCCATGGAAGGTTTGATGTCTCGGTTGTTCCGAGACTTCGTGCTTCTGGCCATCAATTTGAGCTTCACAGCCATTTTCGTGAAAGCGTATCGCGACCGCGCGAAATTCGCTGCTCTGGCGGGCCGCATAAGCTCATTCTTCTCCCCGCAGAGTGATCAAAAGAGTACCCACCCGGTGCTGTGGCTGTTTGTGGCGAGCTTTGCGGCCCTGTATCTGGAAATTATGCTGATCCGTTGGGTGAGCACCGAAGTCCGAATCTTCGCTTACTTTCAGAACCTCGCGCTTATCGCTTGTTTTCTTGGTTTCGGCATTGGTTGCTTTTATGCCCATTTGCGAAGAAGCGTTGTGTTCAGCATTTTGGCGATGGCGGTGCTCGTTGTGCTGGTCCAATTGCAGGCAGCCTTCGCCCTCTGGAAGGGGTTGCTGAACAGCCTGACGTCTATTCTTTCCATCTCCCCCGATTTCATAATGTGGGGCGGCCAATTTGCCAATATCCTCTGGCCCGAAGCCCGGGTGTTGCTGACCTGGACGGCCATTCTGGTGGTGATTTGCCTCTTGCTTCTGCTGATGGCCGTGATGATTCCTCCAGGGCAGTGGGTTGGGTACTACCTGGACCTCGCTCCGGACCCGATCAGCGCTTACTCTGCGAACTTGCTAGGAAGTGTGGCGGGAATATGGGCCTTTGCCGGACTTGCCTTCATTTCACTCCCACCGGCTTACTGGTTCTCCGCAGCTTTTATTCTCCTGGCAACGATCGGCATTAGCCAGAGGCGAATTATTTTCTTGAGTCTGGTACTGGCGGGAGTCTGTGTACTCCTCTTCCAACTGGGGGGCGAGCCAAAAGTTAAAACCTATTGGACCCCCTATCAGAAGCTCGCTGTACTGGATTTGGGCGAGCAGCAGTATCAGATTAATGTGAACAACACCGGCTACATGTCGATCGCCAACACCACACAAGATTTCCTGGCACATCACCCGGATTTTGCCAGCCGCTTCCGCAACGACAGTTCCTACGATGCTCCCTTTCGGTTTATAGCAAAACGCGACGAGGTACTTATCGTAGGGGCGGGAGCGGGCAACGATGCCGCCGCCGTCCTACGCAATGGCGCTGGTGAAGTAGACACGGTCGAGATTGACCCGATCATCTATTCCCTGGGGGAGAAGCTCCATCCGGCTCAGCCCTATGCGTCCCCACATGTTCATAAGATTTTGAACGATGCACGGGCATTTCTTCGCAATACCAACAAGAAATATGACTTGATCCTCTTCGGGCTCTTGGATTCGCACACCCAATTCTCAGACTTCAGCAACATGCGCATTGATAATTACGTCTACACCGAGGGCTCTTTCCATGAAGCCAGGCGGTTGCTCAAGCCGAGTGGGGTCATGGTGGTAAAATTTGAGGTCCGCAACCCATGGACATGGGTGGGCCAGCGTTTTTACACCATGCTCGAACAAACCTTCGGCCGTCCACCTATCGTCTTTTACGAGCCGCCACTGGAACAACTGGCCCCGGCTACGATCTTCATCACCTCGAACGATCAAGGTTTGTGGGAACGCGCGGCGCAGCCGGACCTTGTGGATCTGGTGGCCAAAAACCCGCCCCAGTTTTCCGTGGCAACGGCGAGTTCGGTGGTTCCCGCAACTGACGACTGGCCCTACGTGTATCACCGTGATCGGACTATCCCACGCACATACCTGGTAGTTTCATTGATCCTCCTGGCCATGACCATCCTGCTCGTCCGCGGACAGTTGGAACTGAAGAAGGTTTCCACCCTTCAGTTCTTTCTTCTCGGGGCGGGCTTCCTGCTGATGGAGACCCAACTGATCAGTCGGCTCGGCCTTTATTTTGGCACCACCTGGCTGGTTAATTGCGTTGCCCTGACGGCAATCCTCTGCGTGCTGGTGCTGGCCAACGTTTACGTCAGACTCGTGCGGCCGAACCGGCTATTGCCCTACTACGTTTTGCTGGTGGTGAGCCTCCTCGCTAATTACTCCTTGCCTTGGGAGCGGCTCCCATACGGGGCGAGGTCAGTGGGTCTACTGTTGAGCGCGGCGTATTCGATTTCCCTCTTGGCCGCGGGAATTATCTTCACCGAGACTTTTCGGCAGGAGGAACGCAAGTCCGGCGCCTTTGGTGCGAACATCATGGGAGCGGTGGCCGGTGGACTCTCGCAAAACATTTCGTTTCTGACGGGGATGAAATCACTTCTGCTGCTTGCCGCGGTCTTTTATGGCCTGGCTGCCTTGTGCCAGTTTCTCAAGCAGAGGCCGGCGAATGTCGTAACCACTTCGCCTGCTCTTGCCGAACCTTAAAGGAGATCATGGCCAGCCCTGAATCAGTCTCTGAACAGTCGGCGCCTGAGAGTAATTCCGCTGAGGCTCTCCGGCCAGCCCTTCATGGGTCGGTGATGGCGGTACTGCTGTTGGTTCTCGCGGGGGGATTACTCGCGCCCATCTGGACCGTTCCGTTCCCGCCCCTCATGGATTATCCCAACCACTTGGCGAGTGCCTTTGTTCTGGCGCGCCTCCAGGACACGGCATATCACTTCAGCCAATTCTTTGGTGCCGACTGGAGCACCTATCCCTACCTCACCATGGACGTTCTCCTGGTGGGCCTGCAACGTTTCATGTCGATTGACCTGGCCGGCCGATTATTTCTTAGCCTCACGGTTCTCAGCGTCCCTGCTGCGGCATGGTTCTTTATCCGCCGAGTGAATCCGGGTGAAGAGAATCTTGTATTTTGGTCATTACTGGTTTCAAACAACCTGTATTTCTTTCGCTTCGGCTTTCTGAACTTACAGCTCAGTATGGCAATTTGTTTTCTCCTGCTGGGCCTTTGGGTTAGGTATCTCGATCATCCTCGGGTCGCGGCATGGTGCCTGCTCCTGCTGGTATCGACGGCGCTTTACTTTACCCATATCGTGGGATTTGCGGTCGCAGGCGTGGTGATGACGGCCTACGCTTGGTCGGCTCGGCGGCCCCTCAAAGACGTCGCATACGCCTGGGCGCTCTATATCCCTGGGGCGATTTTCTATCTCCACGCCGTCGTGGGCCATGGCCCGCGAGGCGTGGTCCAGTTTCGCGCAATCACGGATAAGATTGGCAGCCTGGTGGCCGTAATGGTTGGGTGTTCCCCGATCATTGACTTGCTGACTTTGGCGGCGCTCCTCGGGGTCCTTGCGTGGGCGCAAATCGATAATCCGGACTTTCAGTGGAACCGCCCATGGCGTCGGGTGACTTGGATTCTGTTCCTCTTCTATTGGCTGCTGCCCGCCGCGATTGGTCCTGCTACCAACGTCGACAAGAGACTGTTGCCGTTTGTCTTCGTCTTAAGCCTGGCAGGCGCAAAGGTGGGCGCACGGGGACGGAAACTGGCGATGATTGCCATTGCACTTTTCCTGATTCGGGCGGGCGCAATGGAGCGCTATTTCATTTCCCTCAAGCCGCATCTGGCGAAGCTGTCAGCCGCGCTTTCAGTAATCTCGCCCGGATCTCGTGTGCTCCCCCTGGTGGATTGGGCCGGTGGCGCACCAATGCCGGAACGTCACTTCTGGGCGTACGGAGTCATTGATCGTGGATGGATTTCCCCCTGCCTGTTCCATGATCCCGGCGTGCATCCCTTTGCTCTGAAACCTGGCACCTACGATCCCTGTGGTCTGGCCATGACTCCGTCGACCAAACTCGACTGGGGACGCGTCGGGACCGATTTTGACTATGTCTGGGCCTACAAGGTTCCCCAATTCACTTCTACCTTGTCCTCCATCGGCAAAACTGTGTTCGAGGGTGAGAACCTGCAAGTTTTCCGGATCGGAAAAGCGGTAGAGGATGGGAAAGATATTCAGCACTTGCCAATTCCGTAGATCATTGGAAATTTGACTGAGAGTTGAGCTGGAAAAGCACGAATTGTGGATATTCCGCAATCCGCCGATAATGGGTGGAAATGAACGCGCCTAAGTCATTGTAAACACCGAGGAAATGCTCGGAATCGAGGGGCGTGAAAGCGATCTCGGGGACTTGGTCATCCTGCGCTACCACAATGTAGGCGGGGGGGTGTGTTCTGAGGTCATGAACCAGTTCCTGCCGCCAAGCCGCTGGTCCCCAAGGGGATATGAGCGCCAGGTTGGACACGAATCGCGTGGGCGGCTGGCGGTCGGTCAAAAAGTAGATCAGGGGGGCGGTTCCCCAGACAAAAACTCCCTCCCCAGGCTTGAGTGACTTTTGCAGCCCCTCGATCACCGCGAACTCGCCCTGGAGGTGCTCGATGTTGAATTGCATGCCTGGATAGTTCGCGTAAAACCCTTTTGGATTCTGCCGCCAAGCTGCCAATTCCCGGTAGCGCTGCCACAGGACCTGGGCCTCACCGCGCACGGGGAACCAAAGCAGAGCAGCCGCCAAGCCTCCTGCCGCGACTCTCGCCCCGACTCTCGATCGTCTGGAAGGGGCTCGGGCGGCGGCCCGCAATCCCACGTATACGCTTGTCGCGAGGTAACCCCAAATCATCGCGAAGAAGGGAAAAGAGGTTTCGAAAGCGTAGGGCGGAAAGCGAATTTGCGAGGCTGTCACGGCGTATCCCATGGCGGTTGCGGCTAACACGGGCAAAAAGGCAGAAAAGCCGCGCTTTTCGGCGATCAAGACCGACGCGACTGTCGCGATGATCGTCCAAACGCCCAGCCTAAGGAAAATGGTGGCAATTGGCAGCAGCCAGTAATGCGGAATGCGTTCCACGGCGATGGCCGCATAGCGCGGAAGCACTTGAAATTGCACTTCTTTTAACGCCGCCCATGACCCCTCACAGCGGAAATAGGCGAGAACCGCCACCACCGTAACGGCGAACCCCGCTAGCAGGAGCCCGGATCTTTCCAGCCAGCGATGCCATGAGATCAAGAACCGTAACCGCCGCGGGCTGGAATCGAGCCGGGTCCAATCGACATAAGGCACCACGGCGACGAGCGGGAAAAAGGCGAGCGCGTTGTATTTCAGCCAGAAAGCCACACCCAGAAGGACCCCAGCCGCTAATTGACAAAACAACGGCCAGCGCTTGCCGGAAGACGCCAGGAAGAAACTGAGGAAGACCGCAATCATCAGAAAGCATTCAGGTTGTGCCGCGTCGACGTAACCAAGATTCATGTGCCAGACGGAGCTCACGACGACAGCGATCGCCGCCGCACCGGGCCCCAGATAACGCTCGGTAAATCGAAAAATGCAGAACGAGAGAACGAGCAACCACAGGATATCGACAAGCCCTACCGACCACGTTACGTGGCCAAGAGCTTTTACCAGCAGGGCATAGAAAGCAAAGATTCCAGGAGGCTTATTGTCCCAAAGGTCGCGATAGAGTTGCTGGCCATGGAGAAGCCCTCGGCCGATGACGCAATAAGTCGCCTGGTCGCGCCCGATCGGGTAGCTGATATTGGGTAAGGCCCTAATCAGGACAAAAAGCAGCGCCGCCGCAAGCCAGCGGCGGGATTTGCGGGCGGCCACTTGAGGAGCCGGAGTCTCAGAAACGGTATGCATTCGGCAACTAGCCCGGCGCCGGGAGCCTCGCGAGCTTGGCCGGCATATCATCGGCATCAACCACCCAAACTTGCCGGTCCCTGAAGTAGGCAATCAGCTCCTGGTTTTCGGCTGGGCCCATGTCTCGAGCCCAAACGACCTTGGCGTGGTCGATGTCAGCATCGTTATACACCCATTCATTGATCAGAAGGTGGCGCGAATCGTAGCGTACGATGACCAATTGGTTTCCCGGATCGGCCTCGAGTTCCGCGAGGACGCGAGCGCGCTCGAGGTTCCCGCGATGCGAGGAGCACCACGTGAAGGGCTCCCGTGGGGGCTCCGGAATGCCAGGCAGCGGCGTAGCGGCGCGCAGCAGCAGCATGAGGAAGCAAATCGCCGGCACCGCCCGCACCATGAATAGCCCCGAGGGCTTGCCGTGCCATCGCCAAAGGCGCAAATGGCGCATGGCCCGCAAAATCAGTGCATACAGAGCGGCCGTCGCCGCGGCCATATAGTGGGGAAGGAAGGTGATGATCAAGACGACTCCCAAGTAGACCGAGAAGAAAACGACTAAGAGCAGGCGCGTCTTGCTTCCCACACTTCGGAGCGAGAACCCGTAGGGCGCCATGGGAATCAACATCACGAGGGGAAGGGTCAGAGCCGGCCCCACAAAGAAAAACCACAGTGGCACCAGCTTCCACAGACCCAGCCGGATGGGGTGCTCCCGGGCCCGTTCATACTGCTCGAAAACGTCCTTGCCCTGCACATATTCCCGGATCGCCTCGTGGTGGTAGTGCTCGGCGGCGGGGAATTTTTGCCAGGGGAACAGCACTGACCCGCCGGACTGGAAGGCGACTTGATAGGGAAGGCGAAGAGGGCTGCCGGTAACACGCCAGCAATAGTATCCCAGCGCCCCAAGCGCCAGGGCCAGAACCACAGTGGTGGGAGCGACAATGCGGCGCAGTGAAAGCGATAGGGAAGGTCCCTTTTTCCCCAGCATCCAAGCGAAAAGCGCGAGGCCAATCGGTAGCGATAGGAAGAGACCCTCATAAGGCCGCATGCAAACCAAAATCCCTAGCCCCAAACCCAAAATGAGGGCGTCGCCCACCCGGCGGCGGCGCTGAATTCGAGGCAGAGCGCCCAACACCAGGGCGCCACCGATGGCCGGCACCGCCCCGCCGTAATAGCTGTTGGCCCAATAGCTGAAGGCGGCGAGCCGCATGATGGCGAGCGACCCGCCCAGCAGCGCCCAACCTGGCGGCATCCAGCCTTGTAATGCCCAGCAGATGGCCGCGCACATCAATCCCGCGCACAACCATACTCCCCAGAAAGGATTGCCGGCTGTGACCTTTCCTGCGGCCAGGAACACCGCTTGAGCTGGGTACATGACGGACGCATAGGTGGGGCGCGAGAGAACGGCGATCGTCTCGAAATGGATCCACATCGGGTGAGTGGGGTTGGAAAGCCGGCCGTGAGCAAGTGTGTCTGCTAGGAGCAATTGGCTGAATTCATCATGAACCAGCGGCTCAGGGACGGGTTCGACGGGAAGCACGGCGGCCCGAATAGCCAGTGCCCCGAGCCCGACCGCGACCACCGCAAGCCGGCGGCGACTCGCCAGCCCATGCGCGGCGCGCTCGATCTTGCCAAACCCTCGCGATCCCAGCGTGGGGAAGGTGAATGCCAGCGCCATGGTCAAGAGCACTAGCCCGATTTCGATCCAGAACATCATGGTGCTTCCCGGAACTCAACGACGCCCAATACTGTTTGAGTGCCACGCAGCCGGTCGACTTGGCCGCCATCGCGATCTGCGAGCAATCCCATCACGATTCGAGACAGGGTGGGCCGCAAGTCCAATATACTCTTAATCATGGACCGATCAACCGAGAAGTTCGGCAGTGTCCTAGTTTGTCCGAAAGCCGCGTTGCGCGACGAATTCGCCCCTTGAATTTGGCTCAAGCCTTGGGGCTTCTCTCTTATGGGCCGGAATCAGGTATAATCCCGCGCTGGCAGGCGGGGATCTTCTTGCGCTCATCCCTTGGCCTGAAGAGAATTCTATGGCAGACGCGTCAAGCAGCACGTCACAGGCATCGGGCCGCATCGCCTCAATCGACGCGCTTCGCGGCTTCGACATGCTCTGGATTACCGGCGGTTACGAGGTGTTCGACGGCTTGAGGAACGTGATTCACGGCCCCGTAATGGACGCGCTCAACCGGCAATTCGACCACATGCCTTGGCAGGGCTTCCACTTTGAGGATTTGATTTTCCCGCTTTTTCTCTTTATCGTCGGCTTGGTGCTACCTTTCTCCATTACGCGGCGACTGGAGGCCGGAGCGAACCGGGCCGGGATCTATAGGCGTCTGGTGCGCCGCCTGGTGCTGCTGTTCTTCTTAGGCCTGATAACCAATGGCCTTCTGAATTTCAATTTCCACGAGCTGCGCATTCCCGGGGTCCTGCAACGCATCGCCGTGTGCTATTTCATTGCGGCGCTGGTGATGATGAACACCCGTGTGCGCGGCCAAGCGGCGGTGGCCGGCGGCCTGCTGGTGGTTTACTGGCTGGTCATGAGATGGGTACCGGTGCCGGGCGTCGGAGCCGGCGTTCTGACCCCCGCCGGCAACCTCTCGGCGTTTATCGACCAGCACGTTTTGCCGCGCCCGTTCTGCTGTTACGACTTCGGCGACAACGAAGGGCTGCTCTCCACCATTCCGGCTATTTCCACATGCCTGATGGGGGCGCTGGCCGGCCACTGGTTGCGGTCGGCCCGGCCTCCCGCGCGTAAGGTGCTCGGGCTGGTTCTCGCGGGTGTTGCCGCTCTAGTTTTGGGCCTGGTCTGGGGTCATTGGTTTCCCATCATCAAGAATATCTGGACGAGCTCGTATGTCCTCTTCGCCGGCGGGTGGAGCGTCCTGCTGCTGGCCCTCTTCTATTGGATTATGGATGTTCGCGGCTACCGGCGCTGGGCTTTCGTTTTCACCGTCATTGGCATGAACCCCATCACGATCTACGTGCTGGGAAGCCAGTTCGATTTTGGCACGGTCGCCAATATCTTCATTCGGGGGTTCATCGACCGCATCGGCGCTTATAAGCCGCTTGTCTTGAGCCTGAGCGTCCTGGCTGTCGAGTGGCTGTTCCTGTTGTTTCTTTACCGCCGGAAGATATTCCTCAGAGTCTGACTGTCCATATGTCGTCTTTCCCGTCTTGTCTTTCCGGGGGCAGCATATGAACTCGGAATTGTGCGAAGTGCGAGGCGTGGATCTCGATTCGCAGACTCGGTGCAAACACTATCACGGCCTTACCGACATCGTCGCCATCAAGATGCGGTGCTGCGGCGCGTTTTACGCGTGCAAAGATTGCCACGCGGCTCTGGCCGACCATCCGATCCAGGTTTGGCCGAAGAGTGAATGGAGCCACCGCGCCATTCTTTGTGGCGCCTGCCGCGCTCAATTGACCATTCAGCAATATCTGGCGGGTGGTTTTCAATGTATGGTCTGTCACGCACCGTTCAACCCGGGCTGCAAGAACCACTATCATTATTACTTTGAGTGAACCTAGGAAGCCCTCAATATTCCCTCTTGCATTTGGCTTTTTTTTATGTATTATTGGTGCCGCCTTTCTCGGGCATAATGTACCTAAGCTGACGATCGCCCAAGCGGAATTCGGGCCAATCCACAGGTAGTGGAATTCACAACTGTCTCGGCATGCCCGGGTATCGGCGTTGGATTTTAACCTGTACCGACGTACGACGGGGGCGTTGTCATGCAGCCATTTTCAAAACGACCGGCCACTGTGGGCACCGGTAACCGGGCAGCCCGCTCGTTATCCTTGACGTGGTGGAGGGAGCTTTTCCTGCTCGCCCTCCTGGTTTGTCTCGTCACGCCCTGCGCCATGGCGCAGGCAGCCGCCAAACCGAGTCAGGCCCCGGCTGCCGCCCCCGGAGAGGCCGCTGAGGCCGCCAACCGGAAGGCGCTGGAGGACCAAGCCGGCAAGAACGCAGCAAAACTCATGCTGCGCTCGGAACCCGACAAAAGTTCGGTGCGGATCGACGGAAAGCCGGTGGGGAAGACACCGCTGCTCCTGGTTGTGCAACCAGGAGTTTACGTGGTTGAAATGGAAGGGGGCCCCCGGATGGCGTATGGCCGCCGACAAGTCGATCTGCTTCCCAAGGAGGCACGCGAGCTTTTGCTTGAGCTGCAGCCGCGCTATCCAACTTCGATCAGCCTGCCAGCGGCTTCTCACTGATGCAAGCACAAGGAGGATCATATGGGTGGATTTAATCGCCGGGAATATTCGCCAGCGTCAAGACTGCCGGAGCAAGACACCGGGCTCTTCTCCCTGACCGGGTTGGCCCAAACGCTTCTCGCCGTGGTCGTGGTGGGAGTGGTGGTGTTTGCCGGTTACAAGCTCTTCAAGAGCACGGGTGCCCCGTCTGAGCCTTCGGCCAGCGCGGCGCAAGTGGCGCAGATCGGGGAAAGGCTTGACGGCCTGGAGCGTCGCCTGGACCAACTGGAAAAAAAGCCCAGAGCGTACAAAGAGGTTTCTGCGCCCGCAACCCCAAACCCGCTCACTGCCCCGGCGGCTAAGCCCCTACCGCCCAACTCCCGACTTAGCTTCTCACGGCCCGTCATCGCGCTGTCCACTTCCACTTCTCCAGCCAATCCGTCGCCCGCGGGTGACTCGACGCAGAAGAAAGAATTAGACTCCGCGCGGGCCGCGGCAGCATCGGGTCAGCAGCAGTGGGAGGCTACAGCCGATCGTCTCGGTAATGTGGTTGGAGAGCTGGATTCTCAGCGGAACGCCCTGGACTCTCAGCGCGAGGCACTCGCGCGCGATCAGGCAAGGTTGGACGAGCTGGCAGGGCGATTCGCGCGGGATAGCCAACCGTTCACAGTGGAAAAGAGTTCGACGCGGCAGCAAGTCGGACCCGTGGGGCTCCAACTCATTGGCACAGACCCGAAGAATCAGCGTTACACGATGCGCGTGTCGGTTGAGGGTACAACGGTCGAGCTGAAGGACCGTGCGCTGCACGAAGCTATCCAGTTCTACGCTTCGGACGGTAAGGACTCCTTCGAGCTTGTCGTCTCGCAAATAGGTAGGGACATTGTCAGGGGCAGCTTGGTGCTTCCTCAAACGACAACAGCAATGCGCTGATCTAGCCCAAAACTGGTAAAACCAAATTCTTCACATGCTCCAGGAACCGTGCCTGGTACTGACACCGTTCCTCCGTTCTTGCGAACTAGCGCTGGGGCTGCTTTTCCGCGTCAAACTCCGAAACCTTGCCGTCCTTGTAACTGATGTCCACGACTTTGCTGGGCAGAATCACCCGTAGGGAATCCTTTCTGCACACCATCAAGTGCGTCGCCTTCTCCAGCTTACCCTTGGTCTTTGCTGCCATAATAAATGCCTCCGCGAACTCTGGTAATGAAAATCACTCAGGATGATTGCGCTCGGGCGGGTGCGTTTGGCCAGATTGCGCCATTCTCCGAACCGCTTACCCCGATTCACTCGTCAGCGCCCAGCAGATGCTCTCGCACGATCTCGGCGTGAGCCTTCATGACCATCATCGGAGAGACTCCGATTTTTGTCGATGGGACGTTAGTACTGGTCTTGGTGATAGAACATTAGTACTGGTGTAGTGCTTGCCTCCGCCAATGACCGTGCTCTGATTCTGGCCTCGCCTGTCGCCCGCTTCCGGCTGCTGGAGCTGCCCTACGGCAATAATGTGATGGCTTTAAGGAGTTCGTCCTATTGATGGAAAGTGAGCCCATATCTATGGTGGAGATGGGGTGGGGCAATTCAGGGCGAGCCGCCACCCTAAACGTCTGTCTCGTTGAGCGCGTCGGCCGGAGAAAGAAGCGAGTGCGCCGAGTTCAGCGCTTGGAAGCCCCTTGGCGCCTCAGATTCACGGCCTCGGGGTCCGGTACTTTGCGGGAGGTCGAGACACGCACCGGACGAAGGAGGAAACCAACCATCATGAACAACCCAATTTTCGCGGGCATCATTGTGGCCGTTGTCTTAGTCGCATCGGGAGTGGCGATGTGGGGGTTTATGAGAGCCCGCAGCCGGAAACTTCAGCAGCGGTTTGGTCCGGAATACGATCGGGCACTGCGTGAAATGGGCTGCCGTTGGCGCGCCGAGCAGGTTCTGGAGAAGCGGGAAAAGCGCGTCGATCAGTTGCAACTTCGGCCGCTGCGACACGGCGATCAGGAGCGCTTTGCCCAGCATTGGCGATTGGTGCAGGCCGACTTTGTCGACGACCCCAGGCTTGCTTTTAGTGAGGCGGATGCGCTGGTCCGCGACCTGATGAAAGCGCGCGGCTATCCCCAGTCTGACTTCGAGCAGCGCGCGGCTGACATTTCCGTGGATCATCCCCTCGTGGCGGAAAATTACCGAGCCGCTTACGCCATAGCCTTGCGGCACGCGCGGGGTGAAGCCAGTACCGAGGACCTGCGCCAGGCAATGGTCCAATACCGCATCCTCTTCGAGGACCTGATGGGCGATCGAGAGCATGCCACTCTGGAGGTGAGAAGATGAACCAATACAAGGAAGGTGGAGATCGCACCGGCTTCGACGCGCGCAGAGGAGAGACGGTGGATTACCGGGGGATTGATGTCGCAGGAGTCCGAGACCCCGTTTTTGTGGGGGGCGGAAGTGTGCCTCCCGAGGGGGTCGAGGTTCCGACGGACGAGGGTCTGAGCACCGCGGATATTGTCGGAAAAAACCGGCCAAGCCGCACCACCGCCCCCGGTCCATCGTTCACCTCAACCGATCCTGCCCCAACGGATGAGCCGTCCGGGCCACTATTCTCTCCTGACGAAGCAAAGGATTTCCATGCGCACTGGGATGCGATCCAGGTGGGATTCGTCGACGAGCCGCGGCAATCGGTTGTGCAGGCGGACAACCTGGTGGCCTCAACCATCAAGCGTCTCGCCGAGGTCTTCGCCGATGAGCGGCAAGAGCTGGAAGGGCAGTGGACTCGGGGTGAGAGCGTGTCCACGGAAGACCTCCGGCTGGCGTTGCGACGCTATCGCTCCTTCTTCGGACGACTTTTGTCGGTTTGAAGGGGCAAGGGGGCCCTGCTCGACTAGGACATCTAACACCATTGGTCTCGGAGGGCCCTGCGGCTGCAAGACCGGACCTTGATTCGCGAGGGTCGGCCGGTGTAAGGTTTTGCCTAGGTATGGAGATCAAGGGAAAGCGCGCAAGCGAACGCATTGAACGCGAAGTTCCGATCGAAGTTGCAGGGGCAGACTGCTGGGGCCGCCAGTTCTTCGACCGGACTCACGCGGTGGTGATCGCCCGCAGCGGTGGAAAAATCGGCCTCGAGCGCAAGCTGGTGTCACAACAGGAGGTTACGATCCGGTGCATGGCCACGCGCCGCGAGGCTGAGGCGCTTATCGTCGGAGTGCTTGGCCAGACGAAGGGGACCTATTATTACGGAGTTAAATTCCTCGGAGAGGCAAATAACATTTGGGGCGTCGAATTCCCGGTCTTGACCGAACCCGAGGGGGTGACAGCCCAAGTGTTGTTAGAGTGTCTCGGCTGCAAGAACCGAGAGGCGATTGGGCTTACCATTTTCGAGCTGGAAGTCTTGGAAGTGAATGGGCACATTTCCAGAACCTGCAAAGTATGCCGCGACGCGTCGTTATGGCGAAAGTCGAGTGAGGATGCGACGGAGCCTGAAAAAGCCACCCCCGCCTCTTCTCCCCCAGTCCCCGCCCAGCGCCAGGAGCGGCGCCGTGAGCCTCGGCGCGGAATGCGGGTCGTGGCGTCTATCCGGACAACTCGCCTCGGCCAGGACTTGGTCAAAACGCAAACCGTGTCGCGCCGCGGGCTTTCTTTCACCAGCTCGTCGGAGTATGTCCTGGGAGAAGCAATCGAAGTGGCTGTCCCTTACTCGGAAGGGGGCGGCAATATCTTTTTGCCGGCAAAAATCGTCAGGCTGCAATCAAAGTCGGCGGAGGGAACGCGAATTTACGGCGTCGCCTTCGTGAAGAGCTAGCTCAAGGAAAGCCGTAGTGGGAAGACATCTCCTCTTCGATGGCGCGTTCCGCATCGGGGGAGATATCTATAAATTCGACGCCGACGCCCACGCCCGGCAGGCAATAACGGACTTCGCCGCGAGTCTTCACCACAAAATCCGGGCGGGTTAAGCAAAATTCGATGCACAACACCGCGCCCAGTGGGAAGGGCCGCGGCGTGTTGATGAAAATACCGCGCGTGCTGATGTCGGGAGCACGCACGGGAATTTCTTCGCTGTGACCCTCATAAGTGACCGCCAAGTCCCGATAGGCTGAGTAGCGTCGTTCGATGCGGGTGGGGACACCCCTCTTGCGAGTGGGGGTTGAGCTCATGATTGCGAATCTCCCTCGGCGTATGAGTGCCGGACTGGGGCCGAGCGCGCGACTGTCGGCACTTGGCGCGTCCCAGCTCCACAATAGGGGCAGAAGAGAAAGGAGGGGGCGAGTCCCTTTCCACAATTGCGGCAGCGCTGGGCCTGAATATTCTCGAAAGGTACCACCCGAAGAACCTCGTCGAGGGTCGTCAGCCCCGACTTGACCTTTTCCAAAGCGTCTTCCTGCATCAAACGCATGCCGCCGCTGCGAGCCATGTTGCGGATCTCCTCGTCGCGCATCCCGGAACGGACGGCCGCCCGCAATTGCTCGTCAAGAACCAAAACCTCGTAAATACCGATTCGACCCTTGAAGCCCGAGTTGTCGCAGCGCGTGCACCCGGCAGGAAGATAGATTTTGTCCCCAAAATCTACAATCCCTGCGCCCAGGAAGCGCGATGCGTGCTCCTGGGTCATGCCGGCCGCATTACGGCAGTCGCAAAGCTTCCGCACAAGCCGTTGCGCGATGATCGCGGTGACGCTCGAGGCCACCAGGAAGGCGGGAATGCCCAGGTCGAGCAGCCTGGTGATGGCGGCGATGCTGTCATTGGTGTGAAGCGTGGAAAGCACCAAATGTCCCGTCTGCGCCGACCGCAGCGCGATCTCCGCTGTTTCCGCATCGCGAATCTCGCCCACCATGATGATGTTGGGATCCTGCCGGAGGATCGAGCGGAGACAATTGGCAAATGTTAGGCCCGCCTTGGGGTTGACTTGGACCTGATTGATGTCTGAGATCTTATACTCGATGGGATCCTCGACGGTGATGATGTTGACGGTCGGCGAGCGCAGGAAATTCAACGCGGAGTATAGGGTGGTTGTCTTTCCTGACCCCGTGGGTCCGGTAACGAGCAGCATCCCCTGCGGAGCCGAGAGGGCCACGTTGAGCGTCTTGGAGTTCTCTTCGCTGAAACCTAGCGTGGAAAATGCCACACGGGTAGCGGCGGGATCCAGGAGGCGCATGACCACCTTTTCCCCGTAATGGGTCGGCAGCGTGGAAACGCGAAGGTCAAGCTGGCGGTCCGAGATTTGCACCAGAAAGCGGCCGTCCTGGGGAGCGCGCCGCTCGGCGATGTCCATGTCGGAAAGAATCTTGACCCGGGAAATGACCGAGGCCTGAAGCTCCCGAGGAATGTTGGTAAGTTCGCGCAAAACGCCATCAACGCGAATGCGAACCGTTGTCGCGTCGGCCTGCGGCTCAATATGGATGTCGCTCGCTCTCTTCGTAGCGGCGGCATAGAGGATCGCCGAAACCAGGCGCACGGCGGGAGTGCGCTCGTTGCGCAGCTCCGCCTCAAACTCTTCAATCGCCGCTTTGCTCTTTTCACTGGAGCTGGCGGTGAAGAACTGCATGGCGGACACATCGACCTGTTCAATGAAGGGCAGCTTGTCCTGCTGCGCCTGCTTGTCCTCCACCTGTTTGGAGTAGCACTTTTCGATGGCGGTGAGGATGTCCGAGCGAAAACCCAGGCGGGGCGAGATTTCCATCCCCGTCATGAACCTGAGGTTGTCGAGGGTGTGGAGGTTCTGGGGTTCCGCCATCACCACGATGATGCGGCTGCCTTCGCGAATCATTGGCAGAGCGCAGTACCGGACAGCAGCTTCGTGCGGGACAAGTGCCAAAACGGCCTTCTCGACGGTGGCGAAGCGGGGGTCCAAGAAACGGAACAGGGTAACTTCTTCGAGAGCAGCGACAAGCTCGTCTCTCGGCACCAGCCCTCGCTCAAGGAGGATTTCGCCGAGAAGCCCGACCGGGGAGCCGGGGGCCGACTGTTCCTTAATGATCCCCTCCAACACCTCCGGAGAAATCCGCTTCCGGTCGACGAGCGCCTGCCCTAGTCGCTTCCTCCTCATCGGGGTCCCCCAGATCGCCGAACCAAAACAAGAGAATTAACGTCCCTACCGCGGATCCTCAATTCGCCGCTGAACAGAATGGACGATTATACCCAGGTCGCGCCCCCGATTCAATCGATGAACCGCGGCGCAATAGCAAGAGCAACAACAACTTCTCAGCCGGTCGCCGACCCGAAGAATTACCTGCAGTGGCGGAACCACCCGCAACCGAAAGGGAAAATTGAGAATCTTCGGTATGCCATCGTCCTCGACGGTGGTGGCACGGTTTGGACCGGAAAATACCATCCGCAACCCCTGGCACCCCTAAAATGGTCCCTGAGTGTCCGCCCCATGAGCCGCAACCATGACTCGCACCTTCGAGAAACTAGGGAAAGTGGTGTCTGGCCGCTCCCCGGATCGTGGCGGCGCAATTCCGGCTGGAAGCCGACGCTACACCCGAAACCATGACGGCTCATCCTTCGCAAATGGGCTGTCTCATGCACGAAGAAACCTGCAACAAAATCGAATTGGTCTGACAGACTGCCGCCCGAAAGCACTAATTTTCTGCAAAATAGCATTCGATTCGACGTAAATGTCGAAAATTGAGATCTAAAAGTCTGTTTTTATTCGGGCATTGTGTCTTGCGTTCCTTTGTTTTCATACACATTCCGGCTTCGAACGTACAATTAAGAATTCTTTTTTTGCTCCCGTTGCCGGGAAAGTGGGCCGTGGCGGGGTTCACTCCGGCCCCCCGCGTCGAGCCCTCAAGGGCGCTTTCCACGCTCGTGAGGATCTCTCATCTTCTGCTTCCTGCGCTTGACCCCGGCGCACAACTACCTTTATTTTCATGAATATCGTGGCTATCCAGACCTAAGTCGCTTGTTTTCATGAATATCGTGGGAGTAGCCAAAGCTGACATTTTTTCTACATTTGTTTTCAACAACATCGTGGGAGTAGCCTCATTTTTTAATTCCCCTTTTTTCCCCTCCTCCCGCGACTCCGAATCCAACTAAATTATTCTTTATCATGGACATACATTTTTTGGAATTTCTTGGGTTCAGCACCTAAGTACCTTCATTTTCTAGGATATCGTGGCCTCCCTCGCTTTGTTGAGGCGGTCGAAGGGTTCCATCGCTTCGAAAGCCTGGGAGGGTTGCACCGTCGCCGCCATGTCCTCACCCGGCACTTTGATATTCTTGAGCGCCAGGCCGTCAGGGTGCGCTGGGAGCGCCACATCCGTCAAAACGTTTCGCCCAGCTGCTCGACCAGATGGCTCTCCAAACCGAGTTGCAAGTTCTCCAGCAGGGACTCCATCATCTGCTGGTACTGTCCCTCTCCCATCCCCATGAGAACTTCGAGCTGCGAGCCTTTCATGAGTTCCTTGCGGAAATTGGCCACGGCGGTGGTAACCTCGGCTTCCGGGGGTCGACCCCGCCGAAGCGCTCGCGGCGTTCGCTTCCTGCTTGTGCGCATTCGATGATTGCGGAGTGCTTTCGCGAGGCATAAGTCTTCCGCACTACTTAACGACTAATATTCACTAGATGCTTATACATATAAGTAATGACTTTAGTCAAGCACAATCTTTGACTAGACGTGTATGCCATAGATTCGGGCAAGCTGCCCGCCCAAGGAGGTGGGCAGGGCCGGCAAGCGCCGCCCCGCAAGGCGGCGTCCCCATGCCTCGCCGCGGCTCGTCGGCCCGCAGTCCTTTTTCGCTGCGCGCGGAAAAACCGTCCACGCCAACGCGGACTGTGCACCCCCCGCGTAGTGCGGCGAAGCTCCTGCGTTGACCTTGCCTAGAGCGTTAGAGCTTGCGCAGTATCGGACAAAATAACTTGTGTAATGTTTCGTCTGTCACCATGTTTCCTAAACGGTGGGCAAGGTCCTCGACCGGATGGGGCCGTGGTAGGGAATTCAGCGGGCCCTACTCTTCAAAATTCTCAAAGTGACCACGACTGTGGACCTCATGGTGGTCCTCCAGTGTTTCGAGATGGCTGATCACTTCGGTTCTCATCGTCGATTCGTGTTGAATCCTCTCCTCGATCCGGGTGGCCAATGAGTGCGCAGCCTCCAATGAAATGTCTTTGGGAAAGAGCAGATGGAATTCGACCCACGTTGTGTTACCGGCGTTGCGATGTCGCAAGCCGTGAAACTCAACGCCTGCTGCGGAAGTCATCTCCAGCAGTAACTGGCGGATTTGAGCCTGCGTCGCCGGATCGACTTCATCCATCAGCCCGCTGATCGATTGGCGAATCAACTTGCTCCCCATCCAGAGAATTTGCAGGGCAACGAGAATGGCAACAATCGGATCCAAGCGGCGCCAGCCCGTGAGGATGGTTAATTCCAAGCCAACAACGACGGCAAAGCTGGTCAGGCAGTCGGCGAGCACGTGTCTGCCGTCAGCCCCCAGAATCAATGACCGATACTTTTTTCCAATCCACACCAGATAGCCGCCCAGCGCTCCATTGATAAAACCCGCGGCCAGAACCAGAAGAGTCCCAATGCCCAGATTTTCCAGCTTAGCCCCGCCTATCAGCCTACGGATGGACTCATAGAGGATATAAACGGCGGCGAGAGCAATCATGGCGCCTTCGAACCCGGCGGAGAAGAACGCAATCTTGTCATGCCCGTAGAGATGGGTGGGATCAGGAGGCTTGCTGCTTAACCAGAGACTATAGGCGGCAAATGATACCGCCACCACGTGAACCACCGATTCGGCAGCGTCGGCAAGGATGGCGGCGGATCCTGTCATGCCGTAGGCGAGCACTTTCGTTCCCAGCATGAAGAACCCGGCCAAAAGAGATAGCCGCATGGCGAGCTGGAGCGGTTGCGACTCACGTGAGTTGGAGATCTCCGTTGCAGCCACGATGTTCTCCGGGTGGCAATTCATGCGAAGTTCGCATTTTTGCCGTCAAGGCTGTTGCTCATTATACCCGCGCAGCCGGACGCATGTACCCGTTCCGAGGGCAGAGCCCCAGCGCCGATATTGTCTCAAAACTCGGTGTGGCACCGCAGGGCGAGGACTTCGACTGGCCCCCGCGCATGGTTATAGGCCGGATTCTGGGCAAATTGATAGTCCGGGGTTAACTGGAAGTGTTTTGAGATTCCCCAGTGGTAATACGCTTCCACCATCCGTTCCGTGCGATAGTCGAGGGCACCATCGCCGACCGTGATTCCGAGGCCGCCCGCCGCAAGATACTGCTGGTGGACGGCACTGACGCCATTGACGACCATGGCGAAGCCCACCATGTCCTGCCGGCGACCCCACCGTGACCCTTTCAGGCAAACCCCTGCTGTGGCAGTGCGGTCCACATCGGTAAATTCATACGTCTGGTTTTTGCCATCGTTCCATCCCAGACGCGCGAAGGCACCAAGGTCTTTGCGGATTTCCTGTTCCATGTTGATGCCAAAGCCGTATTTGTACCGATACGCCGCGGTCAGCGCAGTATTTTCATTCAGGCTCGGATTATCGATGGCATCTTGATAGCTCCCCATATGGGCGCGCGTTTCGAAGCCAAGAAGGCGTAAGGCCCCCGCATGTCCTTTAAGTGAAATTCGCCTCTCCACCTCTTCCGCGGCAGACCACGCATGGGCCAAGTTCCAATCCATGCGAATTCCGTTCGCAACCTTGGAGACTTGGAAGATGCCCACCCGCCCGGACCATACCTGGGTATTTAATTCCGCGGCAGCGCCGTTGGTAAATCCCAGCGTGTCGGCAGGATAATCCCAGGCGCCATTGGCCACCAGGACCCAATTCATGAATTGAGATCGACCGTCGTTTGAGTACGTATTGGTATCGAAGATGTCTTTGGCGCTAAGGTGGCCTACCGTAAACGTCAGGTTGCGTGGGTCCCTCGTGCCGACCAATCCGTCACGCGCTGCGACCTTTCCGCTACCGAAGCCCATCGTCTGGCGAAAATAAGCGCGACAGAGGTAAACATCCGGGTACGTCTTGCCCACGCGATATGCCTCGGCATTCGGAAAGCCTGCAATGCCGAGGGCATTGTTCAGACCATACCCCTGCCACATCAGCAGGTCCCCGAAAAACTCACCACCGTGCCACAAGCGTGCCCCGCCCGTCACGTCGAACGAAGTGGTTTCTCTGACTGAGGCCCCGGTGGTGAGACTGTTCGGCCCGGTATATTCAGCCGGGAAAGAGGGGTGGCCTTGACCAACTAGTGTGGACTGGAAATTCAAGTCCCACGGCCGGTCTTCTGTTAGCGCCGGGTCCGATATGTCCTGCGCGGCGGCAAGAAGTGGACCTACGACCAAGAGCAGAAACAAGAAGAGTGCTGGAATCTTGAAACTCCATCGAGAAACTGTTGTCACTGCTTGTGCTTTGGGGGGCGGGGTTTCGCCCGACGGGTCCGGGGTCGCAACGAGCCGACCTTCGTGGCCCATTGTCCATATCAATCTGAGCCTGATTGTCGCCTCGTGGCAACCTGCGGGCACAGTTTCGACAGTCTGGGTCCAGGTTGCGACGAGGCGGCCATCAAGGCTTGTCGTCCATATCATTTTGAGCATTTTCCTTTCCTCCTTCTGAGGTATTGGCGCCCGAACCGCTATTTCAGCCAGCCTTGGCGGGGTGATGCTCCGCTCGAACCCATTACACGGAAATCTTCCATGGCGCGAACTGCGGCCCTCCGGCTCGACAGAGGTTCCTCGCGGCTGGTTGGGCTATGGCGCGGATTGCGCGTTTCGATCTTGAGGAAGGAGTGTGCTTGACAGCACGTGCCTCAATCCCTCATGTTCTTCGTTTGTCGGTAAGAAGAAGCGGGGCGAGGCGATAGGCTGGATAACCGGGCTTATCGAGACACCAAAGAGTTTCTTCTATACCGGGAAGCCGCCCGCGGTTCGGGGAGGCTTGCATCCACTGCTGGTTTTCATACATCCTTTCCTGAGTCAATGGGGAAGACTGGCTTTCCCACTCGAAATAACATATGATACCCCCCTAGGGTATTTGTCAAGCGAAATCTGCAGGAGAAATTCAAAGACATCCTATGAAAGACAAACTCCCGGAAATCTCAAAAGAAAAGCAGAAGCTGCTTTCACGGATTA